>NZ_JBNOKM010000034.1:0-41025 GCF_050171015.1 Paenibacillus sp. TC-CSREp1
GATTTTTTTATGGTTTGGAAGTCTAAATTCACTTTTTTTTGCTGATTATTCATGTCAGGTTTAACGCATGACTAGTGATCACAGAGACGTTATATGGCTGATTTTGCAATTATGGAGGTTATTTTCTCGTTTTTTTCCTATAATAAGGTTCCTGGGAATCGTTAGAATTCGGATAACCTGATTTGAGAGCGAATAAGGCTTCTGGGAATCGTTAGCCTTTCAGGCCGGGAGATAACGGACCAAAAAGCTTTCGGAAGAAAGCTGCATAAGAAGCATAACTCCATAAACTTCACCTGTATCAACGGAATTTCTCCCCTTAGCAAAATAAAACCAAAAAAATCTGAAGAACAATGATCTTCAGGTTAATAATATTATTCTGTCATCGGATTAACCTGTGTCAAATCTTTCGTTCAACTTATATAGGTGCTGACGGAAAATATGCTGTACACGCAGCAAGCTGAATGATATATTGATAACAATTCGTTAAGAAACTTAACTAACTATAAAAAGGAGGTGATATGATGGCTGGCACACCGCAATATATCCGCAATCTGAATGAAAATCTGATTATGGATGCCTTGATTACTCAAGGTGCCATGTCAAGAGCGGATATCAGCCGTCAGACAGGACTTAGCAAACCAACAGTATCGTCCGCAGTAGAGCATCTGATTGAACGCAACCTGGTCAAGGAAACGGGGCGCGCGGATAACGCCCAAGGTCGGAAGGCAACGTTGATTCAATTTAACGAGACAGCGTATTATGTCTGCGGTGTTGATATCGGGGCCACGCGAATTCGGGTTGCTTTGGGAGACCTGAACGGGCAGATCGTGGCTTATGCTGCCTATCCGCCAATTATCCGAGACATGCACCAAGAGCAGGAATCACAAGAATCGAATGAATCATCTGAACGGTCTGTGCTGCTGCTGTTACAAGGCTATGTTAACCAGATGCTGCAGAAGAACGGGCTGGAGTGGAGTAATATACGTTGCATCGGATTCGGGATTCCGGGGGTTGTCCTGCCCGGGTCAGGCAAGATCAGGCGTATTGTTGAACCACTCACAGGAATGGAGAGCGCATTCTCTCGAGATGCGTTAGCTCGTGCTTTTCCGTGTAATGTCATTCTCGACAATGATGTGAATCTGGCTGCACTTGGCGAGTACCGAAGCGGTGCTGCGGTGGATTCCCCATTGTTTGTTTTTTTCTCCATTGGCGCAGGTACGGGAGCCGGCATTATGGTTCAGGGTCAATTACTGCACGGATTGGGCGGAATGACTGGTGAAGTGGCCGAGATGCTGCTGGAGAATGGAAGCCGGCTCGAAGATGTGCTGTCTGCTGACGGACTTCTACATCTGGCAAAGCAACAAGGGTTGGCGCTTGGTTTGAAGACTTCAAATGAATTGAAGAATTCGAATGAATTGAAAGAATCGAATGAAGTGAAAAATCCGAAACATTCAGATGCCCTTCCTTTCAGTGCAGAAGAAGTTACAGGTGACAATACAGATGACAACATAGATGCGGCTGCAGATGGGATGCAGGCTCTGACTCCCGAGATGATTTTCGAAGCTGCACGCAGCGGAGAGGTTCAGGCCATGAGCGTTATCAAGCAGTACAGCCAGATGATTGCCTCGGCGCTGCGTCAGATCAGCACGGTGCTTGCTCCTGAACTAATCGTGCTGGGAGGCGGTATTGGCGGGAACGGTGATGTGTTATTGCCCCTATTAAGGCAGATCGCTGCCGAGCAATTTCCGGTGAAGCCGCAGCTGATCTGTTCCGCTCTTGGGGAACGGGCCGTCGTTACAGGTGCTGTACAGGTTGCATTGCAGCGAACCTTGCTGAATCTCCAGCAAGGAGAATCAGAAGAGTAGATTAACAGTATCGACAATACTGCAACAGGCAAAAACAGAGACAGCTTTTGTGAAGCTCCAGATGAGCGTATAAAGGTCAAGACATGCATTTCATGGTGTTAAGTCGAATAAGGAGGACATTTTATGAGTGAAACGGTTCAAGGTGAGATGCGGGAGAAGGCTTCCTGGGTCGCTGGCATTGACATTGGCGGTACCAAAATATTGATGTTATTATGCACCCGAAATGGGGATGGGCAAGTTTACGAATGCAGATTACCGACACAAGCCGCTGATCAGCCCGAATCCTTTTTTCGCTGGCTGTTTACCGAATTAAAAACATTTTGCGAGGAATCAGGGTGTCAGTGGCAGCAACTGGCTGGTGTAGGACTGGGATTCCCTGGTGTTATCCTGCAGGATGAGGGAGTATTGCGAAATGCGCCTGCCTTCCAGTGGCCTGAAGAAGATATCCGGCCGATCATTGCCCAGTTTTACAGCGGAAATATCGTTCTGGACAATGATGTCAATATGGCAGCGATGGGAGAAGTGGATCAGGGTGCGGCTCGTGGACATCGCCATAGTGTCATGGTCACCGTGGGCACGGGCATCGGCGCTGCTCTGGTACTTAATGGAGAATTATACAGTGGACAGCACGGAGCCGCGGGTGAGATAGGACATTTTGTTGCAGGTGATGAAGGGCTTGACCCTAGATATGCAGCAGATGCAGATGCGTTCGGGGTGTTTGAGCAGGTCACGTCAGGCACGGGCATTACCGAGCGGGCAAGGAACTATTTTACAGCTGGAAAAGGGAGTGAGCTTTCCTTGATCTGGAGCCTTGCCGGAGGGCAAGCAGAGCAGATTGAAGCAAGGCATGTATTCAAAGCCGCGGAATCAGGTGATGTGGCTGCACTTGAAATTCTGGATCTGCCCCTGCGTTATATGGCCAGAGGGCTCGCTAATATTACGGCACTGCTTAACCCATCGATCATCGTGCTGGGAGGGGGCGTTGCCGCATCCAATCCAACCTATTATCTCAACGAGGTTCAGACCCGGTTGAAGCGTTACGTCGTACTTCCGGTACAAATTGTTATTGCCGAGCTTGGCAATAAAGCAGGAGCTATCGGAGCACTGGCATCTATCAGACGTAACCTTCAACGTACGGAGCGGTAGAACCAATACACAGAGACTAAAGTAAAAAAGGATGGAGATCCGGATGAGAGATAGACATATGATGGCTGATACAAAAAATAGAACAGCCGATTCTTCTTCTGAAGCAAGACGTGTGTTAATTAAACTGCAGGGCTTGTACCTGTTTATGGGACTTGCGGGAGGTATTTTTAACCCTTACATTAACCCCATATTGGTTGCACAGGGTTTTTCAAGTAAAGATACCGGATTTATAATGGCTTTCGGTACATTAATATCCATCATTCTCCAGCCGGTATGGGGAATTCTGGTGGATAAATTCAGGAAAACACGCCTGGTGCTTGTGATTAGCCTGATGATTCCGGCGCTGCTGGCGTACTTTTATAATATTCAGGTGTACATTATATTAATTTTGATTTATACTTTATGCACTATATTTCAAGTGACACAGATACCTGTAGCTGATTCCTACGCGGTAACAGCAGCAAGAGCGGCGAACACCTCTTATGGCATGATTCGGCTCTTCGGAAGCCTGGGGACAGGACTTGGCGGATTCGCTGCAGGGATGTATCTTTCCCAGTTTTCCATTCATATGTTATGGCTGCCTTTCCTCTTCTTTAACATGTTGAGCGCAATACTGGCGGGCACACTCCCCAAGCAGACGAGCATCTCCTCGTCCTCGGTAACCTTCTCCGTAGGTTTGGCAAGATTGCTTCGAAATCGTACGTTCCTTCTCTTTCTCACCGGTTGTTTTCTGGTGAATCAAACGCTGACGGCGTTTAACTCCTTTTTCGTTATTTCGTTTCAGATGGCTGGCGGTTCTGTCGCTCTGACAGGTACAGCGCTTTTGCTTGCATCGATCACAAACGTTCCATCCATGCTGGCAGCTGCTTACGTGCTTCGCAAGTGGGGGCATGAGCGTACCATGCTGCTTGCGGCGGGGGCATATATGCTGCGCTGGGGAATTCAGTGGCTGTGGCCTACCCCGGAAGTAATGCTCGGTGTTCAGGTGTTACATGGATTATCCTTTGGATTTTTCTATATTGCGGCGGTGGAATACGTGGCTTCCGTGACAGGGCGTGAGATGCAGGCGACAGGCCAGAGCTTGTTTAACATGGTGTTTGCCGGACTTGGCGGCATTGTGGGCAACATGCTGAACGGGTACCTGCTGGATACGGGTGGACCCTCCGTAATGTATTTATCCTGTACAATTAGTGCTGCATTGGGCGCAGTCATTTTGTATATCGTCAGCAGACAAGCGAGAGAGCAGAGAAGGGCTTACTCACTGGAATAGCATTATGAAGGAGATATTCTGTCATCGAAGTCGACATTGTAAAATCTTTAGTTCAAATTATATAGATTTGATAGGAAGGAGCTGAGGCCCATGAAGGTGAATCTGAAGCGGAGCTGGCACACCAAGTTGATTTATTCGTATTTTCCCCTCTTTCTGCTTACGATCTCCATTCTGATTTTTCTCTCCTTCCTGATTGTGAACGAACTGTCACGGAATGAAACCAAGAAAGCGGATATGATCTCCACACGTTATATTGTAAGTACACTGGAGCGTTCATTAGGTGATATTGAGATGAGACTGCTCGATGATATCGGCACCAACAAAATGTACAGTCGATTTCTCGAAGCCCAGGAAGGACAGCTATCCAGTGCGTTTCTCTATGATGCAGCGAGTGGTTTGGGACGAATGCTGGATCAGCAGGGCACGGTGCAGTCCATTTATCTATATCGGCTCGCAGACTCCCGTATTCTGACGCCCAGAGGTATGGTGAATCTGGAGGAATTCGAAGACCGGGCTTATATTGAGCAGGCTTTGAAAAACAGACAAAATCTGGGCTGGAATCAGCCCAGATCCTATAAAGAGCGTTCCTTTGATGTGCCTTCACAGGTCATCAGCATGAACAAATGGCTGCCGCTCCCTTGGGGCGGGGAGGGCCTGCTTGTCATCTCTATCCGGGTGTATGCGTTGGAGAGACAGATCGACAATATGACGGATGCCAATCTTTCCTTTTTGCAGGTGAAGGACAGTCATAACCAGCTTGTCTATTCGGCTCATCAGATTGCGTCAGGCGATGGAAATATACTGAATCGTGTGCAGTCCGAGAAGCTGGGACTTACCTTCGAAAGCGGCATTCAGACGGGACATTTATATTCATGGGTGTCGCTTGTTTCGTATGTATGGATTGGTATTGGTATTCTGACGATTGCGGGTGCCGTTGCGGGTCTGATCTATATTACACGACGAAATGTGCGGCCTATACAGCTCATGATGAATCGCATTCAGGAGCTGCAGCCTCGTGTACAAGAGGAGGAGGCGGCACCGTCTGTCAAAGATGAGCTGGCCTTGATTGACCGTGCACTTGAACATCTCATCGCTCAAACGGTGGACTATGAGAAGCAGCATCATGAGAATCTGCTCATTCATCGCAGGCAGCTGCTGGTGGATCTGATGGAAGGGGAGCGTATGGATTCATTCCGTCAGCGCCTTCGTCATTTGCTTCCGCTGGAGGAGCGATTTCTGGAGCCGAAAAGCGCAGCGGTACTGGTGGCGGAGATGAATGGAACAGATCTGCCCGGCAATCAGAATATTTTGAAAATGGCGTTGATGAATGTATTCAAGGAACTGGTACAGCGGGAGAACGGGCTCGGCGCGTGGGCAGAATGGTTCGGTTATCGTCGTCTCATCATTGTGGTTGCTTCGGATGAAAAGGAAGGACTCAGCCGCGAGCTGCTGATCGAATTGTCCAAACAGATGCATATGTGGATCGCTGAGCATTTCCGCATTCGATTTACGTTTGGCATCGGACAAACGGTTAGTGGATGGGACGATATTACCCGATCTTATGCGAGTGCTGATGCGGGATTGCAGCACCGGCTGACACTCGGTCAGGATGCGATTGTACTTAGTGAGCAATTGCCTGATCAGACCGAGCTGCATTCCTACAAATATCTTCAGATGCTTGCAGACATCGTTCGTGAATTCAGATTGACCGGAGATGAATGGCGAACGCAGCTGGATCAGATGTTTATTGCGTTCAGCGAGGATCAGATGAATGACAAGGATATTCGTATGCTTGTTCAGTCGCTTATTCAGATGTTAGCACGTGAATTTGGCGAACTCTCTGAACGTTTGCAGCATCAGTTCGATGAATCCACTCTGGCAAGGCTTCGTGCACAAATTCAGGAAGCCGACACACTCGAGTGCATCCGTGAGATTTTGCTGGAGTGGCTGAAGGAGGTCTATCGCAATTACGTAGCGGTGAACGAAACCAAGAGTCATCGTGCGATGATTAATGAACTTCGCGTATATATCGAAGAACACTTCGATGATCCGGACCTTTCGCTGAAACATCTGAGTGATCGATTCCAGATATCGGGTAAATACGCAAGTTATCTCTTCAAGGAAGAGTTCGATATGAAGTTTGTTGACTTTCTGGTGAAGCTGAGAGTAGAAAAGGCCTGCCGAATGCTGGCCACATCCGATACAGCGATTCAGGATATTGCCCAGCAGGTCGGTTATGCGAATGCAATCTCTTTTGGCAGAGTGTTTAAACGTGTCATGAATGTGACACCAGGAGATTATCGGAAGCAATTTGGCAGACCGGAAGAGAAATAAACGTTGAATGTGAACATTTGTGAGTTGAATCTAAGTCTCCTATGAAAGCATAAGGTGTAATCCTGCTGCTTGACATAGGGGATTTTTTTGTTATGAAATGATCGAAATGTATTCATGGAATATCGTTAGAAAAATAAGGACATGCACTATACTACACACATATATAAAAACGCAAGGGGGATTTACATTATGAGTCGATATGGGCAACAAGTTTGGGGTTCAGTGGAGCTTGGAAGTGAGACTAATGTTACAGTAGATAACAATTTATTTGATTTCAATGTGGATGGTTCGTCATTTTCGCTGGCCATTCCACCAGGGAACTACAATACCAGTAGAGAGCGACATGAATCGGAGCTTGTAGAAGTCATGACAAAGACAGCAGCGAATCTGAATCTGCCTGTACAGTTCAAGTTAGGCGGTATGCACTATGATCAGAAATATAATGTTTTAATTGTAGAACATCTCGATAATCGCCAGGAGCATGTGGTGGATGGATTCAAGGGAAATGCGGCAGATCTGCTATTTGGAGACGTGCGCTTTAATCTTTTACCGAGGGACTAAACTGCTGTGACAAATCCGTAATAATGATCATTACAAACGGAATCGACCACCAATAGCGTGGTCTTTTTTTATTTTATGGGGAGAGGATCATCGGGAAAATGGATTAACACTGTCGTTTTTTGTCGATCCGAGGACAGATTACCATTGAAAAACAGTGAAAACAATCAAAATATGTGTTAGTTTATATAACATTGAACGGTTGAAAACAGTTTATCAACGGGAAAATGGTTTATAAGTTCATTTTTTTGACGTAAATTCAACGTTTTATTCATTTTGAAAATAGTTTATTGTCGGTTTTCAGAAAACAATGTAATAATTAGTGACATTCACAGGTGCAGCAACATGGGCAACCATAACGGAGTGGCGATCATGTGAATCATTCAGAAGGTGTACGAAAGGGGAAAGGTCAAATGAGATTATTTCAAAGACGCAAGACAGGCAAGGCAAGTTCGGTTCTCGCAGTGGTAACAGCGTTCACTCTATTATTATCCGCGTGTTCATCCGGGAGTGATTCAGCAGCTTCATCATCCGGTGGAGCGGGTGCGGGGAACAGAACAACTTTGAAAGTAGAAATTTTTGACCGGGGCAATACACCGGCAGGATACACCATCTCGGACAGCTATTTGACTCGCTTCATTCAGAAGCAGTTTGGTGATCCCAACAACATTGATGTTCAATTTGTACCGGTGCCACGCTCGGAAGAAGTGCAGAAGCTTAATGTACTGATGGCAAGTGGCTCAGAGGTGCCTGATATCGTCTTTACCTATGATTCCGGTACATTCAACCGCTACGCTGAACAAGGAGGTCTGACCGAACTGACCGACCTCATTAATAAAGACGGCACAAACCTGAAAAAGCTGCTGGGTGATCAAACGCTGGCATACGGTCAGTATGACGGACAGCAGCTCGCCATTCCGGGAAAACGTCTGGTGCTAGGGAAATATGCTTCATATGTACGGCAGGACTGGCTTGATGCTCTTGGCTTGCCGGTACCACAAACAGCTGAAGAATTGCACACAACATTGAAAGCATTCAAAGACAAAGACCCCGGCAAGGTGGGCTCAGCGCTCATTCCAATGGGCATGTCCATTGCTCCTGCACAATATGAGCCGCTGATCTGGTCCTTCATTCAGCCGCTGACGGAAGAACAAAAATACACACTGACACAGCAGCTTGGTTCCAATGACTATCCGACACTCTTGCCTGGGTTCAAGGATGCTCTGAAATACATGAACACCTTGTATAACGAGGGATTAATGAGCAAGGACTTTGGCCTGGATAAAGACAAGAAAAAGCTGTGGGAAGATGTATCTAACGGCAAAGTCGGTTTCTATACGGAAGATGCAGGTGAGATTTATATTTCCGGTACGTATAAAAACTTGCAAACGAATAAGCCGGGTGCTGTCATGACACCGATTGATGCGTTCAAAAACTCCGAAGGCAAATTCGCCAAACCGGCTTATGCTCCAAATGCCATGTATGTCATGATTCCGAAGACCAGCAAAAACGCTGAAGCAGCGATGAAATATCTGGACTGGATGGCATCTGGAAACAATCTGTTTGACCTGCAATTCGGCGTAAAAGACGAGAACTATGAACTGGTGGACGGCGTACCTCAGATCAAAGAGGATGCTTCTCCTGAAATTGCCGGTCGGATCTACAACTCTGGTGACATCGCTATTATCGTGAACGGTAAATATGTTGGTGATGACAAGAAAAATGAAGAGGCATATGTCGTTCAGGTTGAATCGAAATACCGGGATGATATGCGTAAATCGGTAGCGATCTCGAATACAGATACAATTCAGCCTGTACGTTTCTCCAAACCTATTGAAGCTGAGGCGCGTTATGGAAATGGTTTGCAGGACAAATTCATGGAGTTCATTGTGAAAACAACGATCTCCAAGCCATCTGATTTTGAAGCAGTCTATGACAGCATGATGAAGGATTATATGGCAAGCGGAGGTCAAGCCATCCTCGATGAGCGTACAGAAGCTTACAAAGCAATGAAGTAAGCCGGACTGAAAGCAGGTGCATGGGTACAGCATAGAACAGGATTTCATGGGGGCGATGGTTGGATCGTCCTCCATGGTACATCCTGCATGACTTGGGGGGAACATTTATGAAGACGAGCACCTATTTCCGCAGAAACTGGCAAATGTATGCTTTGCTCGTGCTGCCAATGATCTATTTTATCATTTTCAAGTATGGTCCGATGTATGGTGTACAGATTGCGTTTAAGGATTTTAACTTCTTCCAGGGCATCTCCGGCAGCAAGTGGATCGGGTTCGATGCCTTCAAAGAAGTGTTCGAAAATCAAGGGTTCTACACGGCACTGCGCAACACTATCGTTCTGAATTTCCTGGATTTGCTCGTATCGTTTCCGGCACCATTGATTCTGGCAATCCTGCTTTTTGAATTACGAGTGGCCTGGTTTAAAAAGATGGCGCAGACGCTGCTGTACATTCCGCATTTCATCTCATGGGTCATCATTGGCGGGATCGTGTTACAGGTGTTCGGCACACAGTCTGGCTTCATTAACAATATGTTAATGAGCATCGGGCTTGATCCGCTTCCATTCCTCACGGATAAAAACTATTGGCTCTTCACATATCTTGCTGTAGGGGTATGGCAAAGTGCAGGCTGGGGCACCATTCTCTATCTGGCGTCTCTTACGGGTATCAACCGCGAGCTGTATGAAGCTGCCGAGGTGGATGGAGCAAGCCGCTTGCGCAGAATCTGGCACATCTCTCTGCCAGGAATCAAAACAACGATTGTTACCCTGCTGATCATCAATGTCGGCAACATGATCTCCATCAGCTTCGACCGTCCATTCATTATCGGCAACGTAGCGGTTCGTGAATATTCGGATGTTCTCAGTACATTTGTATACCGCATGGGTTTGCAATCCGGTCAAGTGACGCTGGCAACCGCAGTAGGTTTATTCCAGGCTGTTGTTGGACTGATCTTCATCCTTGGTGCAAACTATGCATCGAAAAAATTAACAGACGAGAGCATTATGTAACGGACGGAATGCTTGATCAACACGGAGTTCATCTATGATCTGTAAGGAGTGAGTGAGATGTCGGAAAACACGGCGAATCGAATATTCAACACGGTAAATGTCATTCTGATTGTGATTGCAATGGTGCTGTGCCTTGCACCGTTTATCCATATCATTTCCATCTCGCTAAGCTCGAACCGGGCGATCGGTTCGGGAGAGGTCTCCTTTTTCCCGAAAGAGATTACCTGGGAGGCCTACGGCAAAGTATTTGGTGATGGTTCCATGATTCGATCCCTGTTCTATACCATCTGGCTGACCGTTCTTAGCACAGTGCTGAGTATGGTTATGACGATTGCGGCAGCATATCCTCTTGCCAAAAGCAGTCTCAGAGGGCGCAAATGGTTTATGATGGTGATCGTAGTTACGATGTTTTTCAGCGGAGGTATTATCCCGGAGTATATTTTGATCAAAAACTTGCATCTGCTTGACAGCACATGGGGATTGATTCTGCCCGGACTGATCAGCCCGTTTTATATGATTATTCTGATCACCTTCTTCCGCGGAATTCCCGAAAGTCTGGAGGAGGCTGCGGATATTGACGGCAGTACACAGATTGGCACGTTAATTCGAATTATTTTGCCGCTGTCACTCCCGGTGATGGCAACACTCAGCCTGTTCTACGCCGTCGGCCGCTGGAATGGCTTCCAGGATGCGTTAATGTATATTACCAAACCGGAGTTGTATCCGTTACAATTGAAGTTATATCAGATGATACAGCAGAATCAGATCACAGAGCTGATGCAAAATGAAGGCATTGGTGCAGTACATGTGTTGCCTGAAAGCTTGAAAGCAGCCAGTGTTATATTCTCGACGTTGCCGATCCTGCTTGTATACCCTTGGCTGCAGCGGTACTTCATCAGCGGTGTAATGGTTGGTGCTGTTAAAGGTTAACGTCTCAGGAGGTCTTGTGGCATGACACAACCCATGGTAAAACAAATGTCAAATGAACAGCAATACCTGGTGAACCAATCTATGGTGATGATGGATCGTTTGTATGATGAAGAGCTTGGCTTGCTCCGCAGCGCTGAAGAGAATGCAGCGGAGCACGAGACACGAGGCAGTGCGCATTATGCACTCGGCTTGCTGATTCGTCAGGAGCCTGGTGATGTGGAGCGAGCGGCTCGGGTGCTGGATAAGGTGCTGGACTATCAATATGATGCGCCGGAAGAAATCTATCATGGAACCTTCATGACCCAGTCAAATGATGTGCATCCACCCGCGGGTCATTATGCATGGAAATCATTTGCGCCAGGCACGGCATATTTCCTGGAACGCACCTTTGAGAAGGTGTCTGCGCAGTTTATTCATAATCTGCAGCAAGAGCATGATGTATTAAAGGAAGGTGCGGATGCCAAGCGGTTAAAGCAGCTGTTCCACGAAGCGGTTAACGCTATACTGCCACCGGTCTGGATCAGTTATGATCCAAACTGGCGGGAGTTTATCGCATGTGTCTGTGCGATTGCCACAGCGGAGTTTCATGAGCTGCTGCCTGTTTCTCTTGTCCGGCGAATGGATGAGGCAATGGAGCGAGCTGTTCTGGGCTCTGTGGAACGCAGGCTGTCCGATGTGATTCCGATGAACACCAACATCGAGCTGATGCATATTTTTATTACCCATTATTATGGTCACCGGTTCAAGCGGGCCGACTGGATTCGGCATGCGGAGAAGCAGGCCGAAGGGCTGCTGAAGGAATTTGATCAATATGACGGTACGTTTGCGGAGTTTAATACAACCACCTATTACGGTGTTGATCTCGCGGTACTGGGAATGTTCAGACGGTATGCGCTCACGGGACAGATGAAACATTTTGCTCATCGGATTGAGCATGGACTTTGGAACAATATTGCCCTGTATTACAATGCAAATCTGGAAAATCTGTCAGGCCCGTTCGCGCGGGCATATGATATGGAGATGAGGGAGCACAGCTCCATCGGAGTGTTTCTTTATCTTTTGCTTGGAGAGGGCTACGAGTATTTAACGGGTATAAACTGTGAGTCCGGGCATGACCCGATGATTGCACTGCTCGGCATTGATGTGCCAGCTGAGGCTGTACCTTATTTTAAAGCACATCAGGGTGATCGTTTGGTGCAGAAACAGTTCCTGGAGCTGTGCGAGCGTAATGATCCCAAAGCGAATCGTAATCTGTGCACGGCTTCGGCCTGGATCGGTGAGAAACGAATGATGGGTGCAATGTCGGGCAGCCGCAATACCAACGGCCAGATGCACCCCGCAACCATTCATTGGCAGACAGAGGCGGGAGAGCGGTATTATCTGCGTCTGGTGCGCCGCGAGACGGGCGGGGACTGGAACAGTCATCTGCGGGGCATTACCTTTGAAGCAAAGGTGACCCCGGAATCGTTGTGTATTGATGTGCAGCTGGATACTGAGGATGAGATCGAGGTTTATTTTGAGATCAAGGGACCGGCCCTTCGTCTTCAGCAGTTACAGCCAGAGCGCTGGAATCTTCCGGGACTGACCTGCTCGGTAAAGGCCGAAGCACCTGATCCTACAGTCCTGATGTATACCGATTATGCGGAGATTATATATCGTTATGTTCCAGGTGTGAGCGAGAATCGGATGAGATTTGAACTTGGAATTTGGTGAATAAAGAGATGAGATTGTATGACATGAGATTAAGAGACTATGACAGGGCAGCGGAACGGAAGGAGGCAGAAAGAGTGCAGTATACAGATAAAAAGGAATACTCATTCTCGACTTGCTGGAATATCAAGCGGCATACGACGGGACAGGGCATGATCGAAGAAATTTTGTCAATTGGATTCAAACAGGTGGAGCTAAACTACAATGTAACTGACGAGCTATTACAGACGATTGAACCGATGATTGAACGTGGGCAAGTTGGCATATCGAGTGTGCATAACACATTTCCGCATGTAGCTGACCCGGATTATGGTACAGACTCGGTACTGCTTGGATTCGACGATGAGCCGCGGCGCAAGCGGGCGATTGAACTGCTGCTGCGTTCTGCCGAATATGCTCATCGCTATGGTGCGAAGGCGGTTGTTGTTCATCCGGGCGAGGTGCCTTTCACGTACAACATTGATGAATCCTTGAAAAAAATCTATCACGACGAGGGCAAGGATTCACCGGCCTATCGGGCCTTGTGGCAGGAGATGCTGGAGAAGCGTGAGGCGGGAAGTCAACACTATCTCAAGCGGATTCAAGAGAGTCTGGAAGAGGTCTGTAATGTGTCGGAGCAGCGCGGATACGGTGTGAGCTTTGGCATCGAAACCCGTTCGCGCTGTTATCAGATGCCTACGCTGCAGGAAGCAGGTACGATTATTGGTCAGATGAAGGGGGCTCCCCTTGGACTGTGGTACGATATCGGCCATGGCATGATGATGGACCGAATGGGGCTCTATGACAACGTACGCGAGGCCAATGCGCTGATCGATCACGTTGTAGGTGTGCACATTCATGAAACAGTTGGATTGTCCGATCACTGGTGTCCGTATATTCATAGCAAAGATATGAACTTCTTTGATTCATTTCTGGATATTATCGACCGATCTCCTGTGAAGGTGTATGAGCTGAAAGCTGCCTGTACACCTGAGGAGATTGATGAAAGTCACAACCTCATTGTAACTCGCATTGCTGAGCGCCAGAAGGCGAGGCAGAAAGCGGAATGAGGGTGAAAGGTTGGATAATGGGTGTGGAAAAAGAAAAGTAAATGAGAGGAAGAGAAGAAAAGTAAACAGGTGAAAGAAAAGTAAATGGAGAGTAACAGATAGAGAGTAAGAAGTAGAGAGTAATAGTATAGCTATAAGTCCGTGTGTGTGATAAGCCGGAGGTAGAACGGGATCGGTATCGTCAACCTTGCAGGTTGGATGAAACGGGTCCTTTTCTATCGCAGCTTTTCACTGAATTTATTAGCGTTTTGAAGACATTTTCGCCAACAACGACTTGAGTTTGAGCCGCTCGAATAATTTGCAAGCCACAGACCTCGCCTCCGAATTCTAACGATCCCCAGAAGGCTTATTTACAGCATATTCACGAAAAAGAAAACCTAACGATTCTCACAGACCTTATTTCGTTGTCACAGTGACTTTTTGAGCGTATTTTGGCCTTTTTTTGAGGAATAGCGTCATTTGAATTCGTTAGAATTTTAAATGTGCCCAAAAGGCTTGAATAAGGTTTCTACGAATCGTTAGAGTTAAGACAGTCTGCACACCAGATCCAGGCTGCGTAAACTGAGAAGGAAAGCGTATCTTGCAGATGTTCAGGCGCCAAAACGCTCAACCAACCAATAACCCATCATCAACGAGTCACCGACCGATCATAACCGAGTCACCAATCCATCATCTGTGAACCTTCTCTCCTACGTTCCCGGACCAAATTACATCACCAAACGCATCCAAAATTACGACCCACGCATCTCGCCAGCATTTCCCATAGAGGGGCGTATCTCACACGACTCACCGTCACAGATTCACTCTACCTCGCAAAACGACGTTACAAGGACAAATCTCCCATCTAACCTCGCTACTAACCCACCAACCTACTAACCTACCTGTTTGCTCACTTCCTCACGCCTACTCGCAAAACAACACACGGAGCTTCCTCCAACATCTGAATTTATACCAGCGTCCCCCTTCTAATATGCATCTCTGTCTTAAAAAGGAACCCTGTACTTTACTTATACATCCGCCGTTCCAGTTCAGCAAAGGCGATGGCAGCATCGTCGCTGGAATTGTCGATATACGCCACAGCTTCGGCGGGAAGCGGCCAGGCTACGTTTTTCCGAGCAAGAGATGCGCGGAACGCTTCCCAATTTGCCAGCTTCCATGCATCGAGTGGAGATTGTCTTCCGGCAATACGCTGATGATAGAGCGATTCGTCCCGTAAATAGATGTAAGCAACCCGAACGTCGGTATCATCCAGAGAGCGTCCGATCCGAGCCAGTTCCTGCCCGATCCAATCGGGATTTTCAATCTCTTTGGTGAAGGGGCCAATGACAAGTGTATCCACGCCAAGCTGCACGTTATCCAAAGCTGCGTCCATCGTAATTCGATATCCGAGGTCGCGGCATAACTGTTTGTACTCAGGTGAGTCGCGGTCTGACGGGTCAAGCCCCTGTAATGTCATAATGGCTTCAGCGGCAGGGCGAAGCAGAATATCCATATCCAGAAAGGCGGCTTTATATTTGCGGGAAAGCGCTTTGGCAAGAGTAGTTTTGCCGCTTCCCGCACCGCCGAGGAAGAAAATCAGTTTACTTTTGCTCATGAGCGGGTGTCTCCTTCATTAGTGATATCAATCAATTCTGTTGCCAATGTTGCTAATCAAATGAAAACAAGATATGAGTAGTATTCTATCATAAATAGCTCAAACAAGGACTGGACATAAAAGGAATAAAAAGGTAAAATAACACCTAGTTTAACAATGCATAGATTTCCGATGTATGAACATATGAAGGAGGCCTACGTTTGCAGATCAATAAACAGATGATTAAAGGAAGCACAGAAACGTTAATATTAACGCTGCTTCATACCCAGCCCATGTATGGTTATGAATTGATTAAAGAACTGCATCGCCAGTCAGAGGGCGTGTTCAGTCTTAAGGAAGGTACACTGTATCCGATACTCCATGCGATGGAGATAGAAGGATGGGTGGAGGCTTATTGGGCTGAAGTAGATGGTCGAAAGCGGAAATATTACTCTATTCGGGAGCAAGGAATACAGGCATTGCAGCACAAGAAAGCAGAATGGTCTTTATTTCGTGGCGCTGTAGATCGTGTACTTGGGGAGGGGGGGTGAGCTGATGAATAGGAAAACTGAGAATGAAGAGATTGAATGGAAGGAACAGATAGAACATCAAGAACAGAGAGTGAGGAATGAGAAGGTTGACATCTATCTGGATCAAATCTGTGGACAAGTCAAAGCGCGTGAAGTACATAACGATCTGCGTGAAGAGCTGGAAAATCATTTACATGAGATCATATGTGATAAGGAACAGGAAGGTTATAGTCCGGAACAAGCGGCTGCGTATGCCATCGAACAGATGGGTGATCCAACCGAGTTAGGCAAAAGCATGCACAAACTTCACCGTCATCGTATGCACTGGGGATTGCTGGTTGGAATCATTGGACTGGCTATGGTGGGAGTAATATTAACGTTCATTTACACCATTACCTCGCCAGACGCCCCAAAACAATATTCAGCTTCCCATTTAATCTATACAGGTCTTGGTGTAGTGGCAATGTTGTTCTGTACTTTTTTTGACTATCGTAAATGGATCAGGTTTGCATGGTGGATATATATATCGATCAATGCCCTTTTATATATTAACCCGATGTTATCAGAGTCATATGGCAGCATGAATAGATTTCTGCATTTACCTTTTGGAATTGCCCTCGATGTAACTACATTTGCAATATCGATACTTCCAATTGCCATCGGCGGCATCATGTCTGACAGACTTCGTGTGGGCTTGAGTCTACAATCCATAT
This sequence comes from Paenibacillus sp. TC-CSREp1, assembly GCF_050171015.1. Lineage (NCBI taxonomy): Bacteria > Bacillati > Bacillota > Bacilli > Caryophanales > Paenibacillaceae > Paenibacillus > Paenibacillus sp. TC-CSREp1. The sequence goes on from NZ_JBNOKM010000034.1 coordinate 16,707, forward strand.
GTATTTATGCTGCATTAGTCGTTTTACCCATGGTGCTCTTATATCAGATTTCGGATTGGGTTAGATTATCATTATTTGCATGTGTAGCCGTGCTGCTATTCGGATGGATGACAAAAAAATGGTGGTATACGGTGATTACCGGCTTCTCATGTGGCGTTGCGGCAGTCCTGTTATTGCTGGTAACAGATAAGTATAGTCGATGGGAAAGATTATCGATTGTGTTTCATTTGGATAAGGACCCTCAAGGCAATGGTTTTACCTATAATTCTATCATCGATATCGTCAAAACAGCAGGGTGGTGGGGGAATGGGTTAGGTACCCCAATGGATTCGCTTTTTAAATATTTTTACCTCAGTTTCCCCGGGGTTATGCTGGTTGATATGTTTGGATGGTCGGCATGTGTGCTGCTCATTGTAGGTGTTGTATGGTTAATTCGTACAATGACAAAAATGCTACCGCGTATAAAAGATACATTTGGAGCAATTATTGCAGTCTATGTAACGATAACGCTTGCACTACAGATGCTATACTCTCTGGCGGCCATGACTGGAAGGGTTCCAATCTTGAGCATTTCATTCCCCCTCCTCGGTTATGGCTCGCATGTGATACTTGAATACGCCATGTTCGGACTGCTTCTCGGTGTCTATCGCCGTAAGGACACGGTTTCTATTAACGGTAACAGAAACCGTACCCGGATACAGGGCAGAGCATAACAGTACCAAGCTCCAGTCATTCTATCGTTCAGTCTATTAATACTGTTACTCCATCTTCATATCATTTTCACTCTAGTTCCTTCTATGGGAACCAGATGTGCCGCAGATTAACCCAGCCCTGGCTGTTGAATGACAACCCGCGCACCGTCGGTAGATACGCTGTTTCAACAGGTTTGTGAGACAAACTGAACATGAGATGTTCAGTAATAAGGAAGCGTTCCACTTCATCCAGAACCTGCTTGCGATCCCCGATATGTGGTGATACCGCGATGCTTTGCATCATTTGTCTCACCTTAGCTTTGGAAAAGGGATCCAGATGCTCCGACATGGTGGCGTACATATCATATCTGCGAAGCTCCTCGTCACGATCCTTGATCAGGGAGAAGAGAATCAGATCGGACTCAAGCCGCCAATCGCCCTTGAACTGTTCCATGCCGCCTGTATAGATGGCGCAGGAGAAGCCGTATGGATGCAGAGCCAGTGCAAGCTGTTCTGCGTCCAGTCGGTATTGAGGAATGGTCGCAATGTTCAGCACGATCTCTTGCTTGTCCGTTGAGCGTGCGAAGGAATTCATCATGTCAGTTGTGCCAACGAGTGAAGCCGAGATTACATCAATGCACTGCTGTAAATATGCTCGTACACCCGGATCGTTTAACGGTCCGGGTTTTTGGGTGTTACACGTAAGCAGCTTTGTCACGGTTACACCTGAGCTGGCTTGTGTCCAGTCTGTGCCGGATGTGCTGGACGGATTGTGCATAAGATGGAAGAAGGGTGACTCTACCGCTTCGTTTGTGCTGTAATGCAGGTCCTGATTTTCCCCACGTTTATCTGCAGTGATCCACGGAATTTGCAAAATATCCACCCGATCAATGAGAGCTCTGCCTTGAAAATACATGGGATAAGCCTCCAGCCTGCACATATGGTTATCCCAAAATGTTACCTTGAAGGGTCCGGTGCCAACGGGGATTTGTCTTGACTGTATGCGTTCACGTTCAGACTGACTCGCAGCTGTATGGGCGCTCAGGCCTGAAGGCACGATGACTGCACGGCTGGTCGTCAAGAAGGACAGAAACAATTCATGCGGTTTATTCAATTGAAACCGTACAGTTAGAGGGGCGACTGCTTCAACCGAAAGAATATGTTTACTGACCTCGCGATATAATGTCCGGCGTTCTGTGGTTTGCAATCGTTCAAATGTAAAAACTACATCCGAAGCAGAAAGTGGTTTGCCACTGTGAAAATAAACCCCTTTCCGCAAATGGAAAATCCATGTTAGCCGATTGTCTGACACATCCCACGTATGTGCTAATGCAGGCAAAATCTGTCCGTGTTCGTCCCGCTGCACAAGGCCATCATAGACATGGCTGGTCACAAATGACTCGGCAAGCAGGTTAATATACAGCGGGTCGAGTGCGTGAAGCTGCTGGCGAATGGGAAGACGGAGCGTATCAATGGATTCATTGTTGGTCCCGGACTCGGTATGATGACCTGAATAACCAAGCAGCCACTGGTTGAGATAATGCTGCATTGACGGTGAGCTGGAGAACGCTCTGACCTGATCGGCAGCCTCCTGTAACTCCCGGCGATTCATCGCCTGCATCATATATTCAGCGGCAATCTGATCGGCTGGAGCCAGCAGAGACAGAGCCGAACGCCGTCCGCGTCCCCGCTGTGCATGCCAATGTATCCAGCCAAGGGCCGCCATTTTTTTTACAATCGTCAAGGTGTTCCGATGGGTGCAGTCCAGCAGCTCGGCGAGATCCGCCAGCGTCAGTGTATGCTCTGTTGTATCCCCGAGCTGGCTGTGAAGCAGCAAATACTGCTGATGAAGTTTCAACGAAACCGTCCTCCTCCGCATTTTCAGCAACATGTCTAAAATAAGAAGTTATATTCATCCATCTTTCTATTTATCTTCCTATTTTATCACCTAAAATAAAAAGTAGATAGAATAATGGAGGTATTTCCCATGATTGAGAGAATAAAGTCTTCACCACACCGTGCTTTAATCACGCTGCTCGTGGCTGTTTTACTTGCTGTTATTCATCAGTATTTGTTTTACGGTCATGAAATCGGGCTGTCTTATCCGCTTTTTGTGACTGTTTTCTACAGCTTTATGTACATATTCGCCCAGGATCGTATGAGAGCATTAACCCTTTTCGATGCCTGGATCGCTGGTGTTGTACTGTTATTATCACTGACCTATCTGTTATTTGATAACTTTCTGTTTCAGGTGCTTAATTTTCTGATTATTCCTGTGCTTATTATGCTGCATTTAACATATGTGATGGGGAGAAAGCAAAGACACTGGTGGGAGATCGGTTTGATTGGCACAGCGTTAGATCATCTGCTCCCGCAGACGATTCGCCACATCGGAACGGCTGCTTCCATAATGGTTCGGGCAGGAGCACGCAAAATGCATAAATCGCAAAAAGCTGTCGTTTTCAAAATTTCAATAGGTCTCCTTGTTTCGATACCTATTCTGTTCGTGGTGCTCACTTTATTGACTTCCGCGGATGGTGTGTTTCATGAATTTTTGTCAGGTTTTCCGGCTTGGCTGGATCAGTTGGCGTTCATGCCCATGCTTCCGAGAATAATCTGGATCGGGGCGGCCGGTTTATTGTTTTTCGGATACGTGTGGGGATTTGTGCAGCCGATGCAATATGAGGCAGAGAAGCGAGAGAACGCGCATTGGAAAAGCAGTGCACTGCCTCCGTCCGTTTCACAGCATCCCGATTCTGCCCAATCGGTTGCTGAGCCGGAGACAAAAGCCAGGATTACTCCCGCCTTCACTCCGGTAACTCCCCGCACGCAGGCTCAAGCACTATCGGATCAGGAGCCGATCCGGCTCGATCCGGTCATTGCCGGCACGATATTAACCGTCATCAACATGGTTTACATTTTGTTTGTGCTTGTGCAGTTCTCATACCTGTTTGGAGCAGGGAAGGGAGGACTGCCGAACGATTTATCCTATGCTGAATATGCAAGAAGCGGATTTACCGAGCTGATTCTGGTTACAGGGCTAAACTTTCTGATGTTAATTATTGCACTTGAGTACACCCGGCCGATGCAAAGAAGGGGCACAATCGTACAGCGAGTACTGCTTCTTATTCTGATAAGCTGTTCAGGAATTATGTTATGTTCGGCCTTTGTGCGATTGAATCTGTATGAGCAGGCATATGGATATACCTATATCCGGTTCCTTGTGCATGCATTTATGATCTTCCTGGCCTTGCTGTTAGTGATTGCGGCACTTCGTCTTCGTTATACTCGCTTGCCGCTGCTTCGTTGTTACATCGTGCTGGGCATTACAGCATATACGGCCATTAACTACGCAGGTATGGACACGCGAATAGCAGAGCTGAACATTGAACGTTATCACCAGACAGGCCAGATTGATACCGCTTATCTGGCAAGCTTATCTACGGATGCAATGCCATTGTTGGTACAGTTTGCCGATCAAGAGTACCCTGAGCTGAAAGAGAATTTAATGGATCGTAAAGCCCATTTGGATAAGTTTGCAGCCGACTTGGAATGGCCTTCCTTTAATCTGGCGAGGTATCGAGCGCAGCTGGAATTGTCCAAATGATGAACGGAATAGACCAGCGTTTGTTTTTGCCAGCAGTTCCTTTATGCAAACCTCATATGTAAGTGCTATAATGTAAAAACAAACGTATGAAGGGGGTGAATCTCTTGTTTGAATTACATGAACTGCTGCCGTATATATTCTCGATTGGGCTCATCTTCACAGTCAGTTACGCTTACATTGCCCACCTTCACTGCGGCATGACAGAGTACTGGATGGAAGGCGGCGCCGGGGATGGCATTGAACCGGTATTTCCAGCGTTGGGCTTGAACAGACAGCACAGGTCGGAAGACTGGAGTCGCATGGTCAGACGAAAAGAAGCACCGGATGAAGATGAACCAGACTGTTATTCCTCGTTGAGACGTGAATCAACCCATCAACGAGGAGGATATATATGGAACATAAGACAAGCAAGGGGTTCACTTTTACAGCTGGCAAGGGACGGATCTATGGCCTGATCGCGATGGTATTCGCGGTCATGCTGCTTGCCGGCTGCAGTAATAACGTATCGGAGATTAATTCATCGACACCGGGTTTCTTTAATCACTACATCGTATTTCCGCTGTCCTATCTGATTCAGCATATTGCCAGCGCATTTAACGGCAGCTACGGGGTAGCGATAATTATTATAACACTGGTCATTCGACTTGCGTTGTTGCCGTTGATGATGCGTCAAGCGAAGTCCCAGCAGGGGACACGAGTGATTATGAACGCAATGAAACCCGAACTGGATGCGCTCAAGAAAAAATATGAAGGCAAAAATGATGCAGCCGATCGGCAGAAGCTGTCCGAAGAGACGATGGCTTTATACAAAAAACACAAGTTTAACCCGCTTAATATTGGCTGTCTGCCCTTGTTAATTCAACTGCCGATTTTGTCAGGTATTTATACCGCGATCCGGCTTACGCCAGAACTGTCGTCCCATTCCTTTTTATGGTTCAAGCTGGGCGCACCAGACTATGTGCTGGCCGTTGTTGTGGCGGTGATCTATCTGATTCAGGCCAAAATATCACAAGCCAACATGGCACCAGAGCAGCGTAAGCAGTTTGCGATTATGGGGTACATTTCACCGCTAATGATGGCGTTTTTCTCCTTGTCTGCACCGGCAGCGATGCCGCTGTACTGGACTGTAGGCGGATCATTCCTTGTACTCCAGACACTGCTGTTCCGTAAGCTGTATCCAGTGGAGCATCCGCAGGAAGCGGCGGTGGTGAGCCAGACTACGGCAAAGAAGGATCATAAACCAGTTTCTAAATCAAAGAAAAATGCCAGCAGTGACAAAAATGCCACTTCCTCCAAACGAGCTGCTAAACCAGCCAAGTCCTAGAGAGGAAGCCCTATGTTTCAAGATGGTAAGGCAGGAGAAGGGAACATAAAGCTTCCGCTCCTCTTAGTAAAATAAATTGATCCAAACAAAAAACCTGTCCTTCGGGACAGGTTTTTTGTTTAAACTCCTATAGTTTCGCCGCTACAGCTCCCCCGATAATTGGAAGCGGGAAACAAAATGCCAGATCAATTCTCGGCGAGAGGACACCTCTGTTTTGGCAAAGATGGACTTGAGATGATCCTGAACAGTGTATACCGAAATATGCATAGCCGCGGCGATTTCCTTTGAGGAGAAACTGCGCAGTACGTAAGCGAGCAGTTCACGCTCCCGTGCAGATAATCCGTAACGTTCGCACAGGAGGGGCAGTACGTCCTGAGGCATAGCCTGCTCCAGCCAAACCGCGATATGATCCGGTTGAACGCAGGTTTGAATGTCTTCTGGCTGCTGCATTCGACTTGCATGAAGCATGAGATATCGTCCGTCTGACAGCTGAACACAGACTTTGGACAAAGGATGAGCTGCATGATCAGGTGCGGAAATAGCACTGGCAATCGTTTTATTATCTTTTTCAGCACCGTTCTCGGCAAAGCTTTCCGCACTAGCTTCAGTAACAGTCCTCGTTCTCGTGTGAGTCGATTGCAGCAGATGAGAGCATACCGCTCGAATGGGCCTTGGCAGCACATCATGTCCCACTTGTTCCAGTCTGTGAAGCTCAGATATCCAGTAACGTGCGGCAGCATTGTTCATCACAGGTTCAAATGACGTATCCAGAAGCATAATACCCGGTTCATCTGGACTTTTACCTGTCAGCTCATCCGTAAGGGACAGGCGGGTGGTGCGAAGCATAAAGGCGATTGAAGCTGTCCAGTGCTGCATAAGCAAACGCTCTTCTTCCGTGAATGCAGGGGAATCCTGTTTGCGATACAACGTAAGGTGTCCCCAGCAAGCATCCTGATCTACGAAAACAGTGCGTAGCTCATCATGAATTCCGGCAGGCAGCAAAATGTTTGCATAACGAGAACTGATCTCAGGTTGTGAATGAAGAGGTAGCGAAGCCTGTAAAATCGCTGTATATTGGCCGGATTGAATTAAATCTGCATATTTATGAACATCATCTTCCATATATTCATTGAGAAACAGCTGCTTGTGAATGGCTTCGATGCCATCCTCCGTAACTGCACCTGTTGAGAGAAGCGTTGAAGGGTCTACGGTGTTGAAGCAGTAGGCATCGTAAGCGATGAGCGTCCTGATTTGTTTCAAAACAGCTTCCCGGTAGGTGCGGGAGGTCCAGCTTCCTTTTTCAAGTGAAGTCATTCGGTTTAGATTCTGGTAAGTAAGCAGGGTTGACAAGCGGATACGCTCCTTCCCGAGTTCTTATGTATCGCAATTCCCACAAGATCGTATATATCCCATACTTCTGGGATGGTGGTCTGTCGGCTTCCTTTTATAATGAAATTAGACGAATGTACAGTCAAGTCTAACTTCAAATTCAGAGGAGTGCAGAAGCGATGGAAGAACATATATATGATAAAGCTACACAGGTGAACGGAAGCCCGGCTATGAGCTGGGATACGGCAGATTTATGTCGATATGAACAATCTATTTCCCTCAAAATTCCGGGTTACGACCATATGCACCATATGATGGAAAAGCTGCTTGCAGCTTCGATTACGGATAACAACGATATTCATATCCTTGTAACAGGTGCCGGGGGCGGCAAGGAACTTACGCTGCTTGGTGCAAGTCATCGGGAGTGGCAGCTGACAGGCATGGATACGTCTATTCAGATGTTAAAGCTGGCACAGCAAAAGGCAGAGGAAGCAGGTATCACAGCCCGCACTACACTGCTCCAGGGTACAATCGAAAATTTGCCTGAGGCAGCTTTGTATGATGGTGCAACGTGTATGCTCATGCTGCATTTCATCCAGGGTATGGAGGCCAAAAAAACATTTTTGAAGCATCTGTCCCAAAAGCTCAAGCCCGGCGCACCTCTGATCATTGCGGCTGTTAATGCGGACCTTGCATCTCCGGTCTATCCGGTTATGATGCAGGCGTGGAGGGAGCATATGCTGCAAGCAGGTATTTTTGCTGAGGAATGGGATCGATTTGCGGCTTCACTCGGTGAACAGTCTGACCCAGTATCGGGTGAGCTTATGGTGCAGCTGCTTGCAGAATGCGGTTTTTCCCGGATGAAACGCTTTTTCGGAGCGTTCTGGGTGGAGGCATATTATGCGATCAGAGACTGAACAACAATTCATGAGTATGAAAGATCAGATTTGGGTCATCGGGGGGTACGGCCAGGTTGGACAGATGATCTGCAAACAGCTTGCACATGCATTTCCAGGAAAGGTGTGGGCAGCAGGGACCAGGTGGGAACGAGCTGAGCAATTCAGCCGCCAAACGGGCGGAGCTGTTAAACCGCTGCAGCTGGATATTACGAAACCGGTGGACTCTGGCATGCTTCGAAACGTTAAACTGGTCATCATGTGTGTGGATCAGCACGATACCCGGTTTGTTGAAAGCTGCGCCAAGGCCGGAACGGATTATATGGATATATCTGCGAAGGTTGATTTTTTGACGCAGGTAGAAGGATTGAATTCGATGCTGCACGCTTCCGGCTCCATGGCTATTCTCAGTGTTGGATTATCTCCGGGGATAACGAATTTGCTTGTGCGAGAAGCGGCAAGTCATATGGATCAGATGCAGGAAGCGAATATCTCGGTACTGCTAGGTCTGGGAGAAAAACATGGCAAGGCGGCGATTGAATGGACTGTGGATCAGATGAACACGACGTTTGACGTCATGCAGAATGGGCAGCTTGCAAGAGTGCAGAGTCTGAGCGGCGGTAAATGGATTGATTTTGGCGAGAAGCTTGGACGGCGAATGGCATATCGGTTTCCTTTTTCTGATCAACAGGCAGTAGCTCGAACGCTAAACATTCCCAGCGTATCCACTAGAATTTGTCTGGATTCCCGTTGGATTACACGAGCATTGTCGGTTTCTAGACGAGCAGGACTACTAACGCTTTTACGTTGGAAGTGGATTCGAAATGCGGCGGTTAAGGCTTTTGCCTGGATGCCGGGTGGTGAGCCGATGTTTGCGGTAAAGGTGGATGCTAAAGGATTGAAAAATGGGAAGCACATCTATGTAGAGCAACGTATCATGGGTAAGAAGGAAGCGGTGATCACTGCGGAAGTGGCTGCAGCTGTGGCGAAAAAAGTGTACACCAACCCTCTCCGGCCTGGGGTACATCATGTCGAGCAGTGTTTCACTTTACAGGATATTCAGAATGAACTAGCTCATAAGCTGAAGGTTATTACGAAAATTACGTAAAGCGAGCCTTACAATAATAAAGGCATTTTTGCCAGCGGACTCCAATCTGCTATGATGGGACTATAACATCTTGCACGATTGGAGGGGGAATATGGAGCATATCGCCGTATTGCCTTATTACAGAGTACAGCGAGAAGTGACTGGCCTTACACAAGAGATTGAGATGAACGCCCGTACCATGACCCTTTATTCGGATCGAATCGTGACCAGGTACAGGGAGTTCCTGATTACCGAAGTGTTTGATATGTCTTTTCGTCGCATGGGAGATAAGGGTGGCTTTTTCTATTTGCATACAAGCACCGGGGTTTACCCGTATATGGTCGAGATTGATCCAGGGCCGTTTATGCAAACTTTTCACCAAGTGGCGATTGCCCGTTTAAAATGATTGACCTTACCGCTGCGTCAAGCCTTACGCTGGATTAGGAATAAATACAACCAATCCAGAGGAGCTGTATGTGATATGAGTATTTTGATTCAGCAAGCTACAATTCTAACGATGCAAGATAACGAATCCCCCTTTATGGGGGATATTCGTATTGAAGGAGATCGCATTGTGGAGATCGCAAGTCATGTTGATCCGCAGCCGGGGGATGATGTGCTGGATGGGCGGAGTAAACTTGCCATGCCCGGTCTGGTTAACGCGCATCAGCACTCACCGATGAGCTTGCTTCGCGGTTTTTCCGATGATCTCAAGCTGATGGACTGGCTGGACCGCAAGATGCTTCCCGCGGAAGCAAGAATGACATCCGAAGATATTTATTGGGGCGCCAAATTAGGCATAGCGGAGATGATTCGTTCGGGAACAACTGCATTTGCGGACATGTACATTCACATGAATGAAATTGCAGAAGCCGTTACGGAAACAGGCATTCGTGCATCGTTGACGCGTGGTATGGTCTTTATGGAGGAAGATGGGGGACGCAGACTGCAGGAAGCGGTTGACCTGGTGCAGCGCTGGTCAGGCAAAGCGAATGGTCGAATTACTACGATGTATGGGCCGCACTCTCCTTATACTTGTCCAATGGAGCCGCTTCGTGACGTGATTGCGATGGCGGTTCGGGACGATATTCCCCTGCATATTCATCTGGCGGAAACGATAGAAGAAGTGCAGAAGATCCACAGCCGTTACGGGTTGACACCAACGGAGTATTTGGTTGAAGCGGGCATGTTTGACCATGCACATGTGCTACTGGCTCACGCGGTTCATCTTAATGAAAATGATGTGAGCAAATTGAAGGGCATGCGCGGCGGTGTGGCACATAATCCGGTGAGTAATCTCAAGCTGGGTTGCGGCATTGCACCGATTGAAGCGATGAGAACCGAAGGAATTACTGTGGGGCTTGGCACAGATGGAGCAGGAAGCGCAACGACACTCGACATGTTTGAGGAGATCAAGGCGGCATGCTGGCTGCAAAAGCTGGACTACGGTGATCCAACCCGGATCCCGGCGCGTGAAGTGCTCAATATGGCAACCCGCGGAAGTGCAAAGCTGCTGTCGCTTCACGATGAAGTAGGAGTGCTGGCGCCTGGATATAAAGCCGACCTCATTCTGATTGACCTTGCTAAACCTCATCTCCAGCCCATTCATAATATGGAGTCGCTGCTGGCTTATAGTGTGAATGGAGCGGATGTGCACACCACCATTGTGGATGGACGGATTCTGATGCGTGATCGAAAGCTGCTTACGCTGGATGAGGATGAGCTGTATCGTGAGGTAAATGTGCGTGCGAAGCGGATTGTTGAGGGCATTTAAAAATATATTTTTCGACAAATGAATATAAAATGGGAATTTTTTGATGATGAAAACGCCATGGGAGCTTATACCATGGCGTTTTTTGTCGATTCGGAACTGGGAATAGTTCGTTAGACCTGTTCAGAATCGGTTCAGAATACATCGTTATACTCAGTGCATAGTCTTTTCAAATTTTAGATATACACGAGGAGGAACATGAATTGAAGGGGAAAAACAAACGTAATACATTAAAGCCGATTATGAAAAAAAGCATGTTGGCCGCACTCGGACTCGGCATAGCCTTGCCGGTAGCAGGTTCACTTCCTCAAGCCAATGCATCACTGCCTGAGTCCAACATTGTGATTTCAGAACCTGTACTTAGTTCGGGAATCCCTTGGTTAGATTCCTCATCAAAGCAGCCTAATATGAATTTAGTACCAATCGCAGTTGGAGATGACAACAGAATAACGGTTGATTTAAGCACGCATTTCCCATCCGAAATTTTTAGTGGAATTGATGCAAATTCCAGTAGTGATATCGCCAATGTAGTTGTGATTGATAATAAACTGGTCGTTACTCCTTATCGTAGTGGCACCATTAATATTGAATTAACAGCGCAGTACAATGCTTCGCAAGAACCGAATTCCCAATCAGAAACGATTACAGACAACATCGAGCTTTACATCAGCAAAAAAGGGGATTTCAATAATGACGGCTATGTGGATTCTGCCGATGCAGTCGAATTATTCAGTTACCTTCGTAACATACAGTTCGGTAGAGGTATCTCCTTTTCTTTAGTAGAGATGAACAAAGCGGATATCGACCGAAACGGTGTACCTGATAAGACTAATGACATGAGTGCTTTCATGCAAGGATATATTGGAGGGACGCTTGGCGCGAAGGATAACAGTTATGTGCTGACGTTTAAGCAAGTGGATGATGCTCCTTATGCGTTGAATGGCAAGTTAAATGGAACAATGCAAGTTGGACAAACGATTACTGGATCATTTACACAATTAGATGTAGATGGTGATTCTCTGGCTACTGCCAAATATCAATGGTATACGGCTGCAGATGTGAACGGAACAGACGAATTAGCAATTGATCAACCCAATCCTGATCAATATACGATTCAAAATGCTGATGTGGGTAGATATCTCATACTTAAAATAACACCAGTGTCCATTTCGAGTCAGTATCCTGAAGGAAAAGCTGTAGTTATTCGTGGAATGCAAGCGATGGAGGGACCGCCTCCCCCACCTTGATCATAATTTAATAATTTCATTTTTCTGATGAATTAATCATTGAGTCTCAAAACATTTGAATTATGACATGGAGGTTATACCATGCTTCAACCGAAAAAGAAACGTGCAAAAATGAGAAAAACGATGTCAGGCATGATCATGTTAACATTATTATCTTCGCTTATCTTACCTGGTGTGGCTGGGGCCAGACCAGCTGTTACATCTCAAATCGAATTCAGCAATGTTAGTGTGCAGGCTGGACAATCCGTTAAGGTTCCTGTCAAATTGACACAGAATGAGTATCCGGTTAACGCTTATAATATGCAGATTGATTATGATAAATCGACGTTGGAAGTGGTACGTATTACACCAGCAGCGTCCGGCATTATAGCCTCTTCTGCAACGGAGACAGGTGTGCCTGACTTCCAATACCAAATTAATAACGCCGAAGGCTGGGTACGCATCATCTGGGTGAATTCGAAAGACCGTTCTCAAGAAGATTCAGGTCTGATTGATGCAGGTCAGTCACTATTCGAGATGGAGATTAAAGCGAAAAGCAGTGCCGCTCCAGGCACGACACACCTCACTGTTGATCAGAATGATACAGAACATTGGCGCTTCAATAATCTGGAGTACAGTCCGCCTGCCGAGTTGTCAGGTGGATCGATTACGATTACAGCAGCCAGTTCAGGAGGGAATTCCAGTTCACCTTCAACACCGGACTCTGGCAGTTCATCAGGCGGGGGCACCTCTGTGTCATCACCAGTGTCGTCTCCTGTATCATCTGCACCTTCAATTCCAGCCGCGACTAAAGGCGTTGACATCTATGTGAATGGGCAAAAACAGGAGCAGTCTGCAACGGCCTCTACTTCTACAGCAGGCAATAAGGTGACAACAACAATTCATGTGGATAACAACAAAGTGATTAATCAGGTGGGTAACGGGCTTCGTACGCTATTACTCCCGGTTACGGGCACAGGCACGAACACAGTTGTGGGTGAATTAAACGCTAAGCTGGTTAAAACGATGGAAGGCAGCAACGCTGAGGTGGTTATTCAGACAGATACGGGTACATACACCTTGCCAGCGAGCCAAATCAAAGTAGATCAGGTTGTGAAACAGCTGGGCGGTACAGCACCACTGGAAGACGTAACCATCCAGATTGCCATTGCACCGAGCAATGAAACCAAGAAAGCTGCAATTGAAGCAGCAGCAAGCAAAATCGGAAATACCACGGTAGTTGCGGCTCCGGTCGATTTCGAAGTGAAGGCTGTATACAACGGCCAGCAGGTTGATGTGAATCGTTTCAACGCCTATGTAGAACGTTCGATTACGCTGCCTGAAGGCGTAGACGGCTCCAAGATTACAACAGGGGTTGTGCTTCAAGCGGACGGAACGATGCTGCATGTGCCGACCAAAGTCATCAAGGGCACAGTAAATGATTCAGCCGTCATTAACAGTTTGACGAACAGCACGTACGCTTTGATCTACCATCCAACGACCTTTAACGATATTTCCAGTCACTGGAGCCGTGCGGATGTGGAGGATCTGGCTTCCCGTCTCGTTGTCGAGGGTGAGGGGGATCAACAATTTGCACCGGATCGCAGTATTACGCGTGCGGAGTTCACGGCTGTGCTGCTCAGAGGTCTGGGTTTGCATTCACCCGAGAATGACGTAACAACCGCATTTACTGATGTGAAGGCAGACAGCTGGTATGAAAATGAAGTTCAAACCGCGGTATCTTACGGATTAATCTCCGGTTATACCGATAATAGCTTCCGTCCGAACAGCGAAATATCTCGCGCTGAAGCGATGACAATCGTTTCCCGTGCTATGAAGCTGGTGGAGCTGGCACAGGCAGATGCTTCCGAAACTGCGAATCTGCTTGGCACATACAGTGACGGCAACAAAGTTCAGCCGTGGGCGGCTGAATCTGTAGCATCGGCAATCAAACAAGGTTTGGTACAAGGTGATGAGGGCAGGCTGATGACGGATGCAGACGTTAGCCGCGCACAGACAGCAGCGATTGTGAAACGTTTGCTGGCCAAGGCGGGATTGATTTAATTTTCCTGAATAACAAATAAGCTTTTACTTTCTTGATTCTGTAATCCATGCACCTGTGGTGACTTGAAGATGTACTTCAAGCCGCTGCGGGTGCTTTTTTGTGCTCAGATGGGGCAGTTCATAATCAGTTCACAAATGAGTGATAGGATGTGTTCACAAGATTATGATTTTATTTTACAGAAACAGGAGTGGAAGAATAAATGAAAATACTGGAAGTGGAAAATGTACGTAAATCATACACGTTATATGGCAAAGAAAAGGTGCCCGTTCTTCATGGCTTGAACCTGAGTTTCCAGACGGGAGAATTTGTGTCTATTCTTGGTGAATCGGGATGTGGGAAATCCACGCTGATGAATATCATTGGGGGAATGGACTCCGATTATGAAGGAAATGTTGTAGTTCGCGGGCAAAACTTGAGTGAAATGACCGAGAAAGAGATGGATGATTATCGCAAAAATAATGTAGGATTTGTTTTTCAAAATTTCAATCTGATTCCCCATCTGTCTGTGCTCGAAAATGTAACCATTGCGATGCAGATGACAGATACCGAGGTTAAGGAGCGGACCCGGCGAGCCATTGATATTCTGACTGAGGTCGGGTTGAAAGAACATCTGCATAAACGTCCAAACCAGCTGTCCGGGGGACAGAAGCAGAGAGTATCGATTGCCCGCGCTCTGTCCAATAATCCTGATATTATTCTTGCTGATGAGCCCACAGGGGCGCTGGATCGGGAGAATGGAGATCAGATTCTGAAGCTGCTGGATAACATTGCTCAAAAAGGGGTGCTGGTTCTGGCGGTAACACACTCCCAGAAGGTCGCTGATTCCGGCACAAGAATCGTGAGAATGGAGGAAGGCAGAGTAGCAGATGATATTCAGTTGAGGGAACGCTCCAGCGCAGTTAATGAGCCGGATCGGGCCACTTCACGCAGTCTTGGTCTCTTAGCATCATTTCGCATGGCGCTGCAAAATATGAAGCTTAACATGAAACGAAATGTTTTGGTTGCTTTAGGCGGCTCCATCGGCATATTAAGTGTGCTTCTCATGTTGTCCCTCGGTAACGGCATCACAACATATATGAACGATGAGATCAATGCAAGCATGGACCCCTTACTTGTGGATATGACTAAACCAAGCGCGGCGTCCAAGGACTTGCAGGGACCGCAGGCTTTAATGGCGCCGGGAGAATCGTTTACCAAAGACGACATCGAAAAGATACGTCATTTCCCGAATGTAGATCATATTGAAACAATCACTTCTATTACAGGAAAATCAACCATGGTGTATGATGAGCAAAGCATGGCACTTTCACAGCTTACAACACTTACTGATTCGTTCGACTCTGCCTTGATTGAGAAGGGCGCAATGCCCGCTGATAATCAAATATTGCTGCCGAAAACTGCTGCAGATCAGTTAAGCGGGAACCAGGCTGAATCCATGATCGGCAAGACGATCACTTTGTATATCAACGAAATGGATGCCAATCATAAACCGGTTACTTTAGAGAAAAAATTGACCGTTTCCGGGTTGTATGAAGCTGAGGAGCCAAGATCACCTATGCAGCAGACACCGGGATATATCCCCGCTCAGACACTTGAGAGCTTGTATTCGGGTCATGATATTACGATAGGGCCCATTCAGGTGAACGCTTATGCCACCGATATGAAATATGTCAACGATATTAATAAAGCTGCAGCAGATGCAGGGTTTACAGGCTCACAGAAGGCCAAAATCATGGAGAATATTACAACATACGTGAGCATGGCGACGATCGTACTGGCAGGCATTGCAGGCATTTCTCTGATTGTATCCGGCATTATGATCCTGGTTGTGTTATACATCAGTGTGGTGGAACGCACCAAAGAGATTGGAATTTTACGAGCGATCGGTGCAAGGAAAAAAGATATTCGGCGAATCTTCTTCTCCGAGTCTGCCCTGTTAGGTGCATTTAGTGGTATCATTGCCGTAATCGCGGCGCTTGGCCTCAGTTACGTGCTTAACATTTTGCTGGAACAGGCGTTTGGGGCAGAATTGATTCATCTATCGGGCAACTATATGCTGTTTGGTTTTGCTGTAAGCACAGGAATAAGTGTAATTGCTGGCCTGATGCCATCTTCCAAGGCAGCAAAGCTGGACCCGATGGAATCTCTGCGGTACGAATAAAGCTTATATCGGGAAGGAAAATGTACAGATGAACACCGTACTTGTCGTGGATGATGACCCGCATATCCGCAAATTGATGCGAATCTATCTGGAGAAAAATCAGTTAGCCGTGCTGGAAGCCTCTGATGGGGAAGAGGCACTGGACCTCCTTTCCACTACCAAGGTTGATCTTGTGATCGTGGATGTGATGATGCCCCGGATGGACGGAATTGAATTGACTCAGGACATTCGTTCCTATACGGATATTCCGATTCTGATGGTGACGGCCAAGGGAGAATCCAAAGACAAGGTTAAAGGCTTCCATGTTGGTACGGATGACTATGTAGTTAAACCGTTTGATCCCGTGGAGCTGGTTCTGCGGGTACAATCGTTATTGAAAAGATATAACAAAAGTCTGTCGCATATCATTCAGATTGGCGGAGTGACGATTGATCTGGATCGTCTGATCGTGGAAGCGGAGGGAAGAACAATCGATCTGAAAAAGAAGGAATGTGAGCTTCTGTTTTCGCTCGCCAGCAAGCCTGGTAAAATATGCACGCGTCATCAGCTCATCTATGATATCTGGGGTATGGATTACGAAGGGGATGAGCGCACCGTAGATGTGCATATCAAACGTCTCAGGGAAAGGCTGGAATCCGTCTCGCAATTTACGATTTCGACCGTCCGCGGACTTGGATATCGTCTGGAGCTGACATGAAGTTTATCAGGAACAGTTTACGTTTTCGCATTGTGGTTACGTTTATCGGTATTGTGATTGTGAGTCTGGTATTAACTTTTATTTTGCAGAATGATGCTGGGAAAAACACCCCAAATGACGCCATGGCAGCAGTAGCTGAAGACGTTGCGACTTTGATCCATCTCATAGATGATCCTGAAAAATTGCAATCGAGCTTGCAAATTTTTGAAAAGTACGGTATGAACATTACGCTGGTGAACAAGCAAAGTGAGGTGCTTGCGGCTTTACCTAAGGAGCAGGTGCAGGCGTTGTTCGAACCTGGCAGGACGAAGGCAGTCATTTTTAATAACAAAAATGGTACAGCTGCAGTGGGAGTTCCGGGGGGGACAGGTATGGATGCCGTATTGATGCAAAATGATTTCGCACCCCTGTTTCATACGTTAAGGGAGAGGCTGCTCACTTCACTGTTAACCGTACTGATCATTGGTAGTTTATTGATTCTGCTGATGTCCAGATTTATTGTAAAGCCGATTAAACAGCTGACGGCAGCGGCACAGAAAATGTCCTCAGGAGATTTGACCGTGCGTCTGAAGTACAGAAATCATGATGAATTCGGAGAATTGATGGAGAGCTTCAACCAGATGGCAAGAGAACTGCAGAAGATTGATTCCATACGCGAGGACTTTGTCAGTAACGTTTCGCACGAGATGCAGTCTCCGCTGACGTCGATCCGGGGCTTCACCAAGGCGCTTCAGGACGGGCTGATCCCTCCGGAAGAACAGAAGGAGCACCTTGAAATCATCTACGAAGAGACACTGCGTTTATCGAGATTGAGCGATAATCTGCTTCGCCTGGCGTCCCTCGATTCTGAGCATCATCCCACGAGCTTCAGCTCGTTCCAGCTGGATGAGCAATTGCGAAAAATAATTGTGTTGGCAGAGCCGCAATGGTCCAGGAAAAATTTAAATATGGAACTGGAGCTGCTGCCCTGCACCATGCAGGCGGATGAGGATTTATTCGATCAGGTCTGGCAAAATATAATAGGCAATGCCATCAAATATACGGATGCGGGCGGAAGCATTTATGTTGATATGAGGGAGGGGCCGTCCGGTGTGAGCGTACACATTCGGGATACGGGAAAAGGCATTCCGCAGGAGGCGCTGCCGCATATCTTTGATCGTTTTTATATGGTGGATAAAGCGCGAAGCAGCTCTCTCAAGGGCAATGGACTAGGCTTATCTATTGTCATCAAAATTTTGAAACTGCATGAGTGCATCATTGATGTCACAAGTACTGTGGGTGAAGGCACAGAAATGGTGGTAACGATCCCGCGAAAACGATTGACTTCATGATGTCTTGTGGGAATGAGCAATAACCATGAAATGAGAGGTACCGCTTTTTTATGATGCAGAATCGCAGGTTCCGATAAACCGGTACCGAGCTTGGTTCTGCATTTTCTATGCTTTATTTAGCAGAATGGCGCATCCTTAAGGATTATTTAATGGAAGAATAGTTTTCTTTGTTTAGCGGCAGATCATTTGATAAAATAGAAGAGACGTGCAGTGCATAGTTTAATAGACTTGGCATAGAAGAAAAATTAAAACCTTGTGATCATAGGCGTTCTTGTCCTATCATACTGCATGTGTATGTGAATATATGAACATAATCAAGCGATTTTATTATATACAGAATGGAGCCATCCGATGAAATATCATAATATGGAAGATTGCATTAATGATCTGGAGCAGCATGGACATCTGATCAGGGTGAAGGAGCAGGTCGATCCGAATCTGGAGATGGCTGCCATCCACATGAAGGTACATGAAGCCAAGGGCCCGGCGTTGTTATTTGAAAATGTAAAAGGTTCCAGGTTCAAAGCCGTCTCCAATCTGTTCGGCACAGTTGAACGCAGCAAGTTCATGTTCCGGGATACACTTGAAGGTGTACAGCGTGTTATGGCCGTTCGGGACGATCCAATGAAGGCGCTCAAAACGCCGTTAAAACATATCCGTACGGGTCTTGCGGCCTGGCAGGCTCTGCCTAAGGAGAAATCGATCAGCCTTCCCGTGTCAGCTCAGGAGATTCAAATCTCCGATCTGCCGCTCATCAAGCATTGGCCCATGGATGGAGGGGCGTTTGTGACGCTGCCGCAGGTGTATTCGGAAGACCCGGACAAACCGGGTATTATGAATTCCAATCTGGGCATGTATCGTGTTCAGCTGAGTGGTAATGATTACGAGATGAACAAGGAGATTGGCTTGCACTACCAGATTCATCGGGGAATCGGTATCCATCAGGCCAAAGCGGTGAAAAAAGGCGAGCCGCTCAAGGTCAGCATTTTCATCGGTGGGCCGCCTGCGCATACGCTGTCTGCGGTGATGCCGCTGCCTGAAGGGCTGAGTGAGATGACCTTTGCAGGTCTGCTGGCTGGACGCCGTTTCCGTTACAGTTATAAAGATGGGTACTGCATCAGTAATGACGCGGATTTTGTCATCACGGGTGAGATTTACCCAGGGGAGACAAAGCCGGAAGGACCGTTCGGGGACCATCTGGGGTATTACAGCCTGACCCATGAATTCCCGCTGATGCGTGTGCATAAAGTGTATGCCAAACCAAATGCGATCTGGCCGTTTACAGTTGTAGGTCGCCCGCCGCAGGAGGATACCGCATTTGGTGATCTGATTCATGAAATTACCGGAGATGCGATCAAACAGGAAATTCCGGGTGTAAAAGAAGTTCACGCTGTAGATGCTGCGGGTGTTCATCCACTGTTGTTTGCGATCGGCAGTGAACGCTATACCCCGTACACAGATGTGAAGCAGCCTACAGAGCTGCTGACCATTGCCAATCGCATTCTGGGTACAGGCCAGCTGAGCCTGGCAAAATATCTCTTCATCACAGCTGAGGACAAGCAGCCTTTGGATACACATCGAGAAGTCGAGTTTCTAACCTATATACTGGAGCGTATGGATTTGCAGCGTGATATTCATTTCTATACCCATACGACCATTGATACGCTGGATTATTCGGGGACGGGACTGAATAGCGGCAGTAAAGTAGTAATGGCGGCATATGGAGACAAAATTCGTGAGTTATGCAGGGAAGTGCCGGAAGCCTTACGGGATGTGCGCGGTTACGAAAATCCACAGCTGATTATGCCAGGGGTCGTTGCCGTTCAGACCTCGGCCTTCACCTCATATGAGCACACAGCACAAGAAATGAAAGAGTTCGCTGCTGCTCTCCAAGAACGTGGCGGGCTGGAGCGTTGTCCGATGATTATCGTATGTGACGACAGTTCATTTATGAGTGCAAGCCTCAGCAATTTTCTGTGGGCTACCTTCACACGCAGCAATCCATCCCATGATATGTATGGGGTTAACAGCAGTTATGCTCACAAGCACTGGGGCTGTGACCAGGTCATTATTGATGCGCGAGTGAAGCCGCATCAGGCCCCACCACTTGTTCCCGATCCTTCTGTGGAGAAGGGTATTGAACGCTTTTTCGCAAAGGGTGCAAGTCTTGAATCGATTAAACTGTAATTTTATATATCAGGCAGTGCAGTGCATTTACAGAGGAGTCCAAACCAGGTTTGGGCTTCCTTTTTTATGGATTTATGCCGCAGAGAAGCTTGAAAATGAGAAGAAACCTCCTTCTTTGTGTAAATAACCGGGATAAAACGACGTTTTACCTATAAGGATAAAGTCTTAGTTATTCATATTTGCCTATATGATTAAGGTCGTTTGGACTATGTAAAAAAGCTGGAATTTAAACGATATTAAGAAGTATAGGTATGTCTTGGCCCCGTTCCATCCGGGAGCTGTTAACTATAATCATGTGTTCAGGGGGAGTTCCGATTGAGAATCCATATTATGAACCTGCAGGACGGGGACCGTCTGACAGCAGATACGTTCAGCGATGCAGGGTTGCACATTCTCGGAAAGGGGACTGTCATTCGCAGCGAGGATATTACCTTGCTTATGCAGCATCGGGTAGATTACGTAGATATCGAACTGCGCGATGAAGAGATCAGCGAAGCAGAATTTTTCGCAGCTTCATTGAAACATGCAGCTGGATCAAGCAGTACAAGCACCAGCACCAGCAGTAAAGAGCAACCTCCTGAAGAGGAAATGAAGCCCCAATTCCTTCAGACTGTACATAATTATCAAAATGCGTTTCTGGAAGCGCTGACTGTAGGCAAGTTTAACGCAACAATGGTTGATGATGCATTGCAGCCAATGGTTGAAGGACTTGATGAGCAAAAGGACGTCGTGCATCTCCTGATGATGCTGGAGCGGGATGACGTGAACAACTACACCCATTCCATTCAGGTAGGTCTGTTATCCTTTTATATCGCAAACTGGATGGGGTATTCCCAGGCCGAAAGCTATAAGATCAGCCGCGGGGGTTATTTGCATGACATCGGAAAATGTAAAGTCTCCCATCGGATTCGCAATAAAACAGAGCCTTTGACGCCAGAGGAGCAGCTTGAACTGCAGCGTCACACAATATATGGCCATGAGATTATCAAAAACTCCATGACAGATGAAGCGACTGCTTTGGTAGCTTTGCAGCATCATGAGCGGGAGGACGGCTCAGGATATCCGATGCAGCTTGGAAAAGGAGAGATTCATCCGTATACTCAAATCGTCTCCGTAGCAGATATTTATATTGGCATGCGTTCCGGCAATCATGGAGCAAGCAATCCGAACCTGATTAACAATCTTAGAGATATTTACGCAATGGGCTTTGGTAAATTAAACGAGAAGGCGGTTCAGGCGTTGATGCAGCATTTGCTGCCTAACTTTATCGGCAAACAGGTGCTGCTTAGCAATGGAGAAAAAGGTGTCATTGTCATGAACAATGCTTCCGACATTTTCAAACCGCTGATCAAAGTGGAGTCGGAGGAGTACCGCGATCTGTCTAAAGAACGTTCTCTATCCATCAATGAGCTGTTGATCTAATTACCGCTTCAATAGCGTGTTCCGTAACGGTCTTCAAAGACGTGTTTAATCAAATAAGTAATGCAAACAAACCTCTTGTCATCCGATAAGAGGTTTGTTTGGTCTGTTTTGTTATTCATTATTCATCCAATCCATGTGAGGGTCATGCAAGGTGATCCGACTTTCGATCGACAAGCCATACCAGCAGAGCTATTGCGCTAATGCCTGCACCTAACCAGCATACACCTGTCCAGCCTGCACGTGCATATACTTGAGTGGATGCGATGGAACCTGCCGCACTGCCGATAGAATAAAAGATCATATAGGAAGCAGTCAAACGGCTTTGGGCTTCGGGTCTCACCCGGTAGATCATGCTCTGATTGGTGACATGCACTGCCTGAACAGCAAGGTCGAGTAAAATAATGCCAACGATGAGGAACCACAATGAAGTGTGTAACAATCCGATACATGCCCAAGACAATACTAAAATAACGAGTGAGATGCCTGTTGTTCTCTGACCATATCCACGATCGGCATGTTTCCCTGCACTCGCGGCAGCGAGTGCGCCAGCAATACCAGCAAAACCCAAGGCTCCTATAGAGGTGTGTGATAACGATAACGGAGGTGCGCTGAGCGGCAGCACGATGGAAGTCCATAAAATGCTGAACGCCGCAAATATGAACATGGCAAGCAGTCCGCGCATGCGAAGGATACGTAATTCTGCATACAGTCGCAGGGTGGAACGAAGCAGCTGCAAGTAGCTGAGCTTGGGCTGGCTGAAGGATTGCCGAGGGAGCATGCGAAACAATACGACAACACTGATTAAAGTCAAACTGGCTGACAATAAATAAACGGATCTCCAGCCAAGCCAGTCATTCATTACACCTGCCACGGTTCTTGCCAGCAAAATGCCGATAACTATGCCGCTGGTCACCCGGCCGACAATAGCTCCCCGCTCAGATTCGGCCGACAGATGGGCTGCATACGCAACAAATGTCTGGGTAATAACGGCGAATAAACCAACCGCGGCAAGCGCTGTAAACAGAACAGAATGTGAAGCAGCAGTGCCTGCGCCCAATAATGCAGCGGCCGAAAGAGACATTTGCACAATGATCAGTTTGCGGCGATGAATGAGGTCGCCAAGCGGTACAAGCAGCAGCAGACCGAGGGCATAACATATCTGGGTAACCGTAATTACGATGCCGATCACTCCAGTAGACAGATCAAACTCCTGGGCGATGGAATCCAGCAAGGGCTGCGCATAATAGATATTGGCTACGGACAGACCGCTGCAGACAGCAAATACCCAAGCAAGTGTGTTGGTTATGCCCTGTTTCTTCGGTGTGGACAATTGTGAATTCTGAAGCGAGGTGTGCATTCGAACAACCTGCCTTTCTATTATGTACTGATCAGTATATTATAATCGGGATTA
Organism: Paenibacillus sp. TC-CSREp1; assembly: GCF_050171015.1. NCBI lineage: Bacteria > Bacillati > Bacillota > Bacilli > Caryophanales > Paenibacillaceae > Paenibacillus > Paenibacillus sp. TC-CSREp1. The sequence continues at coordinate 39,913 of NZ_JBNOKM010000034.1, forward strand.
ACAATATATTTTTTCGCCAAAAATGTCAATGAAGGAATTACTAGAGCATGGTGTTAGACAGAATTTTCAGAGGTAATAAATGGGGTGCGGAGGTGGGAAACATGAGAAGACATGAGAGAAAATGAGAAGAATGAGAAAAATGATTTGAGATGAGCAAACATGAGTAGAAATTAGAGAATGTCAGAAAACAATGAGTGAAGATGAGTGAATATGAGGTTGAACGAGAAAAACAGTGTGGAAGAGTTATTACATAAGGATGAACGAGTTTATTTGGAGTAGAAGGGACATTTCAGCATGGGGTGATGCAGGCCTTCCATTTTGATTTTTGCGGAGGTTGAGTTAAAATGGTATTGTACTGTTCGATAAATAAAGGGGCGGTGTTATGGTTAGAAAACGGGAATTCGACACAGATAAGGCGCTTGACGCTGCTATGCACGTATTCTGGGTTAAAGGGTTCGAAGCGACGTCACTTACAGATTTAACTACGGCGATGGGGATTCAGCGGCCCAGCTTGTATGCGGCGTTTGGAGATAAAAAGGAGTTGTTTGAACGTGTACTCCGTAGATATACAACCTTTCATGCCGCAGAGATTAGAGCGCGGCTGGGTCAGGGGGACTCCGTCAGAGAAGCTATGCAAGAGATTTTTGAGTGGATTGCAGCAAAAGGAGGGGCGGGTGATCCTGCTTACGGGTGTTTTTGTATCAACACGATGGTGGAACTGGCTCCTCATGATCCCAAATTTGCGGTGTTAACACGAGAGCATCAGATGTACCTGGCAGTTATTTTCAGAGAGGTTATCGAAAGAGGGCAGCGAAGCGGAGAGCTGGCAGGGCACATCAATGCAGGTCTTGCGGCGCAATCACTGGTGGTGTCGATGATTGGATTAACGGTATTGATGAAATCAGGCCCGGATCGTCAATTTGTAGAGCAAAGCATTCAGGCAGCATTATCTGTGCTGCAATAGCTTGTTGAACAGACTGCATGGAACTAGAATAAAAAGTGGACACCCGTTAACGGACGGAAGGATAATAAGGCTAACGGAGGTGTGTCCACATGGGAGAACAGCGGCAACGATACAATGAAGAATTTAAGAAACAAACGGTAAAATTTATC
>NZ_JBNOKM010000035.1:0-39073 GCF_050171015.1 Paenibacillus sp. TC-CSREp1
TTTTTATGGTTTGAAAGTCTAAATTCACTTTTTTTTGCTGATTATTCATGTCAGGTTTAACGCATGACTAGTGTTCCAGGAGACGTTATTTCGCGAAATAACGCCAATTTTGCCCCGCAGCGGCCTGTTTCTGACGAAATAGCGCTTCTGGGAATCGTTAGAGTTAGAATTCGCTGAAAATGAGTCTAATAAGGCTTCTCCTGATCGTTAGCGCCGAAGTTAAAGTGTGTCTGCCGCATTCACTGCGAAATCTGACGCTGCGTCTGACACCACATATAACCCCACGTTTAACAACACGTCCGACGCTACGTCCACTGTTGTGTTCGGCGCCACATTTGGTGCTACGCCACGCACCACGATTGACATCACGTCTGACGATACGTCCAACGCCGCATTCCGCACAAGTCTGGCCCTATGTTCACCGTCCTCGTCCCACATCATCTCGAACACCCGTCAGGCATTACATTCGACATCGTATTCGCCACCAGTCTTCGCCCGATCTGGTGCAAGGGGTACGCACAAGCAGGGTATGCGTCCAATTTTTCCTTTCCATAAGTTGGTTAAGGGCCGCGCCGTCTACGTGCAACGTTACCAAGGAACACTTTCTTTTTGCGTTACAAAAATGAGAACAGTGCTGTTCCAGTCATCTTCATGACTGATAGTACAGCCGTTTTTGTTATGTTAGAACACGCCATCAGCTCTATCAGAATGTAAAAAGAAAAAACCAGAAATTCTGTCTGAAGACAGCTTCTGGTTCGAATGAGGCAAGAGAAAGTCATCGCCCCTCAACGTCATGTAGCAAAGCAACGCACGCTTGGAGCTGCACGCCTTAACTTTTACCGGGCTACTTGTTGTTTCTGTGACTGCATTCTCAGATAGATTTGCGAAAAGATAACCGATGCGAGACCAACCGCAGTCATACCCCAGAAAATAAAGCTATACGCCGAAGATAGCTGCATGTTCTGCATCGCGGTCAAGGCAACCCCGGTTACGGCTACGCTGAAAGCGCCGCTGAAAAATTGACTAAGCTGGAACAGTCCCATACCTGCGCCCACCTGATCCATGGACAGATTGCCTGACAATTCGTTGGATACACTGGTCGTCAAGGAAGAGAAACCAACGCTGAGCAGCATATATACAACCATGATCGCATAAATGCTTTGGTCTGCAAATAGAGCAAACAGTCCGGCAGCAGCCAAGAGCAGCCAAGGGGCAAATTTCAGCAGCAACGTATTGCCATGGCGGTCAATCATACGCCCGATGCGGTTGGACAGCAGCATCGACACGAGCGCACCTGGGAAAATCACAAGTCCCGATTGTGCGGGTGTCAGTCCGTAAAGATGCGCCAAAACCTGCGGCAGCAGGAACAATGTGGCGAAGTTATTGATGTAAGATACAATACCGAGCGAGCTGAGGACCATATATTTTTTGTCTTTGAATAACGCGGGTTGCACAAATGGATCGGCTGCACGGCGAATGCGGAACCAGAATAGCAGCAGTGCGCTTACCCCGATGATGAGTGTAACGACCTGACGCGAAGTCAGGAATAACAAAATCCCGGTTGTACCGATGGCTAGCAAAATCGCGCCAAGCAGGTCAAAGGACCCTTTTTGCGGCGTCTCTCGCGGTAACAGTTTGTAAAAAACAGGAATCAAAAATAACGCCAAACCTGTGACGATAAAAAGATCATGCCATCCTAAAAACTGAGTAATGCTGCCGCCAAGCACCGGGCCGAGTCCCAGACCCAGCGAACTGGCGGACATGATGACGGCCATGGATTTACCCCGGCGGTCATTCGGAATGTAACGAGTAATCAGCACAATCGCAAGTCCCGGAACGGAAGCTGCGCCTGCGGCCTGAACCAGACGGGCAATGAGCAGAACAATGAAGTGGTCACTGAAGAAACCCAGGACAGATGCGGTTCCAAGCAGTGTAAGCCCGGTGGTAAACAGGGTGCGTATCGGCACAAAATCGGATAAACGGGAGAACGTAATCGAGGAAATCGCAAATACGATGGAATAACCCGTAACAATCCAGGAAGAAGCGACAGAGGTCAGCTTGAAGTCAGCCGCAATTTTGGGCAGAGCCAGATTAAACATCATCGTGTTCATCACGACGAGCACAACGGTGAAACCAAGTAATGCCACAATTAATCCTTCTTGTATGCTAGTCCGTTCCATCGGAGTTGCCGTAGCCGTGTTGTTCATAAAAACCTCCTATCATGATGTGTATTTCGCAACATTTCAGAAACGGTGTGTAACATTTGCAAAATGGTGTATAATGTCAGCCCTTGTGTTTCACAACAAGGGATGCTTGCGAAATTTATAAGTTCGATTGGTATCGAACATTAGAAATATATCATGGATGTATGTTAGAATACAATGCATAGTCTTAAAAAAAGGAGACGGCCGTATGAAAATTTTACATCATCCACAAGTGGCAGATATCGAGCTTTCTTCTGTGCTTTATGCGCTCAGCGACCCAACCCGGCTGGGAATAGTGGCCGAAGCCGCCAGAAGCGGGGAGCAGCCATGCAGTCATTTTCATGCCCGTGTTGTGAAATCAACGATGTCGCACCATATTCGTACCCTACGGGAGGCGGGTGTGATTCGAGTCCGAGTACAGGGTACACAGCATTTTATTACACTGCGGTCCGAGGATCTGGAAGAGCGATTTCCGGGGCTGCTGCAGCCTCTTCTCCATGCCGCGGCGCAGACAAGCACAGAATTGGCTGAATAAATGTCCTTTCTTCTATAAAGAAGAAGGGGCATTTTTTATTTAATTGAACACTCGATAAAAAGAACTCCTGATGCGACATTCTGTGTCGTCCCAACGCCTCTATACTGATGGTGAACAAAAACACACAAACCCTATTGAAAAGAGGTTCACAATCATTGGCTAAAACGAAAAGAGGTCGCGTTCTGTGGAGTCTTCCGTCCAGAGGACGGGGAACATGTCCAATATGTAAGAGTACACGAATCAAATTGTTGTATACGCAAACGAAAACGGATGGTACGAGTCTGAAAGTGTGCAAAAAATGCTCCAAAGCGGTGCAGTCCAGAGTGGATCTGGCGGAAACAAATGTTTAGCGTTGAAAGCAGACAAACGCGTAAGGAAATTTATACGGATAACCTGTCATGGCCTGTTCTTCGGAACAGGCTATAGCCTTTTGTTATAATACAGAAATAAATGTTGGAATGATTCAGGGGGTGAAATCGCTTGAGTAGTATGCATCGGATTCATTGGTTTGATGAACAGATTCGCAGCGGGCGTTTTCCGAACAGCGGTGGTCTGGCACAACAATTCGAGATATCTCGGCGTCAGGCGCAGCGTGATATTGAATATATGATGAATACCCTCAGAGCCCCTTTGATGTATGTAGCCAAGTATCGAGGGTACTGTTACGAGGATCAGACCTTTCGTTTGCCGCATTTATATATGACGGATGAGGAGCAGGGAGTTCTCAAATATCTGGCTCATCGATATCGGCATTACGACTATGAGCATGCGGATACAGTGAAACGGGTGGCACACTTATTGGAACGTTTTACGATGGAGGAGCACCTGCCTAAAGAGCAGTATCCGGTGTTTGCAGCATCGCCTAGGCACCTTCAATGGTTTGAATTGTTGACCCATGCTATAGCCGATGCACGAAAAGTGCATATCTATTACAAGGATCACGATGGTGAGCATCGGATGACCTTCTGTCCAGTGAAGCTGACTGCCCAGTTTAATGCAGACTATGTGGTTGGTTATGAGACAGACCCGATGCAGCAGACACCCATTCGGCTGGAAAGCATCGTGCAGCTGACGCTGCTGGATGAACACTTTGAATGCAACCAGGATACATGGATTAGCAACTGGGAGGATGCATTGCCTGTGCGGAAACCGTTTGTGGCCGAGATTCGTTTCCGTGAAATGCAGCGATCGGAGCTGTGGCAAGGGTATCGAATTCGGGAGCAAAAGGGTCAGGTCTGCTTGATTGAATTTTACGATGCGGACATATTCTTGCAGCATCTGTATGCTGCGGAGTGGGAGGAATTACTCTCCCCAGAATGGCTGAGACGCAAGCTGATGAAGCGGCTAGAAGAAATGACAGAGCGACTGAGCAGGGGACAGGACGGGGGAGAACATGATGGCTGAGAAAATGCTGGAGCATCTGGTGATGAAGCGGGAATCAAAGTCATTTGTGGATAGCTTACATGCCATTTTAACGCATTCAGGTCAATTCCAAGAAGAAAAGTACATGCTTGCAGGGTACACTGGCATGGCCTTTAAATTGTCCGTACATAAGAGATTATTACCGATGTCGGTAACGGCTTACGGACAGTGGGGAGTGGCTCATCAAGGCGGAATCGATAATCTTGGCCTATTTACCATATATGATGGGGGACGCAGTCGCCATCCGACATTTGCCTATTATCAACAAGATGCTGTGAATTGGGTAAAGCGCAGCCTGGATGAAGGCAAAGGCGTCATCTACTGGATGCCCGAATTTGGTGTCATTTACGGATATGATGATGCAGATCAGGTCTTTTATGTGCAGGATGGCTGGAGCAAAGAGCCGCATATTTTGCTGTATGATAATTTCGGATTGAATTTCACAGGTTTCTGGTACTGTCAAATCTTTGGTGATCAGGTGCAGCTTACAGAGCAGGAAATGGTGCTAGAATCTTTACGACTGGCCATTGAGGATTGGGATATTCCGTACCGTTTGCTGCCTGATCAGAATATAGCTTCTGGACGGCTGGCATATGACGTTTGGATAGAGGCACTGCACTCTGGAGATTACGATGGTTCAGGAGCAGCCTACCTTCTGGATTCCTACTGCCAATCGCGTACCGAGATTCGAATGTATTTACATGATGTTCGCGGCTTATGGACTGAACTGGAGCAGGCATTGCTGTGTTATAACCGGATTGCTGAACGGATCCAGCAGATGAGAACCTTTCTGGTAAGGGAAGGAAATGGACTTGTGCTGCGGGAGGATGCCAATGAGGAACTTGCAAAGTGGCTTGGATATGCGAAATTACTCGAAGAACAGGCGGTGGATTCTTTTCGTACCATATCAGCGCAGTATGCGGATCGTAAACGATCTACGGTACCCCGCTGGGGCACACATTCCGCACGGTAGAACTGGGGATGGGGATGTACGATGAAGAAAAGGAAGGCAGAATGGATGCAGGAATGGGGCTCAAAGTATGAAAAAAATGAGGTTATTGACTGATTTAGCTGATTTAATTCAACGACTACCTCAGACCAATGCGGGAATCACGAACACGGATAGATGGCGATACGCAACAGGCACCTATGCAGATGCGTTATATCCTATTTTGTTACACAAAAAGTGGACACATCTTCCGCGTTATATAATTGCAGGCATGACAGCCAGTCTTTTTCGTTTCGTGGTCGATCGTCGTCTGACGACAGAATCCATCTCCGCATATAACTGGATGGCAGAGAACTTTGTTGCTGCCGATTTCATCGGAGTGACTGCGAGTCAGGCTGCCGGGTTATCCTTTGAACCGACGTTTCCGCTTTATCAGAAGCAGGCATTGCATGATATTAAGGCCTCGATCAACCGGGGAACCGGGGCGGTGTTATGGCACAATCAATTTGTTGTCGTTGTCGGATACGACGATGACGAGGAAATCCTGTTTTTTTGCACAGGAGATGATCCTGACGTGCTTCGTTTACCCTATTCCTTAGTCGGTCAGAATAACTCACCGTATTGGTATTTTCAAGTGTTGGAAGCTCACCAATCCATCGATATGTGGGAAGTGTGCAAGGAGTCGTTAATACAGGCTGTATACAAATGGGAAACGCACGACTATATGCTGCCATTGCAGGATTACGCTTGCGGCTTTGCCGCATACACCGCGGTTGCGGATGTGCTGCAGTCCGGAAACTATGAGAGCAATCAGGCGGCAGCGGTGCTTCGCTATTATGCTTATACAAGAGGGGACATCGCCTCATATGTCAGAGCGCTTGAACATTTATCGCCGCATATGGATCAAGTGATTGAACAATACACACAGCTTGCGGATCTCTATGTATCTATTGTTGAAGTACTGGATAATTCCGCGGCGTGGGATGAAAGTGAACCCGAAAGTATACTGCGAGTTAGTGAACTCATTCGAAGCGCAGGGGATACGGAACAAGCCGCGATTGATGCGATTAAACATGCTTTTCCCGAAACGATCAACAATCGCTTCTCGGATATCGGGCTCAGATAAGACGACGACACTTTAACATCAAATGAGCTGTACATTTAGACATGTTAGACACCAGAAAGGCGATAAGCCAATCTGGTGTCCTTTTGCATATCATTCGAGTTTCGAACTCAACAAGGACGAACGCTGCTTTTATAAAAATAATATATAAAATTTGAAATAAAGGTAATCTGAATCCTGATTCATTCCGAATATTATAATAGATGGTCTTTTTTGGATGGTGAATTCAAGGAATGAATGGGGGCAGAATGATGGTACGGAACCCGGAAACCCTTCAGGAATGTATCGAAAACGCAAGGCAGAGACTTTACCAGATGGCAAACCAGTATACGAATCTGCAGCATCCGGAAGTCATCCGTCAGTCGATGGTGCTGGATGAACTAATTAATGAATATAACGATGCCAGACGCTTCATTTCACAAAGGAACCATCATATTTAGGGTCAAGTGTACGAACGGCTGACTGAACCTCCGAAACAAGTCGTTCGCGTTCTTCGTAGAGCGGCATCTCTTCTTTGTCAAACTGAAAGTGAATCGTTCGGACATCGCCTTCAGAGAGTGTTATTTTTTGAGACTCTAAGAAAGAGAGAAATGAGTCATCAAACCTTATTCCATCTCGATCACGGTAGCAGTGCATATAGTCAATATCCTTTTCTTCAACCACTAACACACCTTGTTCTGTCAACTTCATCATTGGATCCTCCTTTACTTGCGATGTTACATTTATCCCTAGTATATATCGAAAGAAGACAACTGGAAAGAGTTGTATATTGTATGCGCTGAATAATTTATAGTATGAATGAATTTTTTTCAGAGCGAAGGCTCTCTGGTATGAATGTAATCATACGAAAGTCGGACAAGTTCAATATGAGTTTCATATTTACACCGAAACGGGGCTGTAAGCGGCCAAATTTGGTGTTTTTTTGTATTCATCCGAGGTTTTACGCCAGAAGAACAGATACGAATCCAGAATAAGATAGGGAACAACCGTGCGTAAGACTTATTGTTGCGGGTGTATTTAAGCATGTAAAATAAGAGTTGATATGTAACATTACTGCATAATTCTATCCGTTCATAGTCAGATGTAGACTTGCTTGAATATAGGAAGAACGATCGTAGTGTCTCGGCACAAAATACATACAGTACATCATACGGGAAGGCAGGAGAACAGATGACGACAAAGGTGGAGCAAGCGCTGGAAGAGATGATTGAGGCGGTTCATGAATGGTTTGATGAACAGGCAAAACGTACAGATTTGCAACAGACCTTGAAACGAACGACACTGCAGATGGGCATATTCGATGACATCTTTCTTTTATATAAGCCCGGAAGAACCGTTGTGGACAGTCTGGATATGGGATGGGACGAAGGCTCCTTTTTGACACAGAACATTCGCTTCACAGAGGAAATGGTTCGCACTGAAATTCAACCGCGGCTGGTTGAGGTGGTTCAGGAAAGAATGGCCGAATGGGTGGATACTCCGCTGATTGATTATCGCTTTATCTTTCGCGGCAAGTTCCCTGCGAGTGATGGCATGCTGAAGCTGACGCTGCTGGAATATGTCAATCAAGAAAAAAGACAGCTGCTGCTGGATCGGATTCGTACGTATACAGAGCAAAAGCTGGAAAATGGCGTTCATCCAACCAAACCTCTGGAAACACACTTTTTGGCAAGTCATCTGCTTGATCCAGTGCTGTATCCTGCTTTGGATGCGGCATGGATCATCAGACAGTATGAACGGATTCAAACTTTAAACCGGGAACGGAAGGAAGCACTCGCAGAACACCGCCATACGATCATTTATGGTTTGACATTATGGGCAGAGCGGCAGTTTCTGCCGAAGTATTTCGACGTACAGACTTCGGCATACCGCGAGAATGAATATACTTTGAAGCGAGCAGAGCAGCTGCACGGTCTGAATATAGCTCAGGATGAAGCTCGGAATTCCATCGAACTGCTGTTATATGCCGCAGTGCTGATTCTGCGTTTTGAACCCAGCTACAGCAAGCCGAGGGGACTCAAGTTTCTGGAGCTGGCGAAGCAGCTGGGAAGTGAACGAGCAGAGCGTATGTTGACAGAGGGAAGTGGTGCATATCAACCGGAAGATACCTATGTTCAGACGAAGCAGGTGGAGGGCCAGGCCAATGATGTCTTTGCCCGGATTACCATCCAGATTCGTGAAGAGAGCCCGGAGGCATATCGGCAGGCACTGGTTTTTATTATTCGTTTGCTGGAGCAGGGTTTCCCCAAAAACTATCATATCAAGCTGAAATCGAAGGTGAAACAGTATCTTCCAGTCAAAGGCCTTGCCAAATCCGATACGCATCGCTTCTTCGCGAATGCTCTAACCTACCCTGAACTGCATCCTCTTCTGGAAACTTACGCACGAGCAGCGATGCAGCAGTTTGAGTTCTATGCAGACACCGAAGGGGAGAAAAACGGCATGCCTGGCAGTTATGCTGCCTTTGGACTTGGGCTTGCGAACGAGCAATATTTTCCTTTAATTAACGACTATATGGATCAGGTGGATGACGAGCATCAGATGATTCAGGACAAGTTTATCGCTGCATTTGTTGAAAAATACGGAGTAACCGCACATTCCATGCCCGTTCTGGTCCATAGTCTGCGCCGTTCAACCGATGGCTTGAAGCTGAAGGTGCTGCCGGAGTTCGAGCACGAAGAGAAGCTGGCATTGCTGCTTGAACAGGTGCAGAAGCTGGAATCGTTTGAAGTACAGCGTGTGCTTTATCCGATCTTTGGCAAGCTGGAGAAGCTGGTCACATTGGCGCGCAAGGCGGACGGAAGACGGAAGGAATTGCTGCTGTCGTTGGCACGGTCCGCGGGCAAGTGAGCGTTCAATTTGAATTAGAGCAACTTTTACGGGCTCAGATGGAGTCACAAGGAGAGGTGGAGCTGGAATGGGAGCATTAACGAGGAACGTCTGGCAAGGACTGTCCGCGCAGGATAAGCAGGATTGGATGAGACGCATTGAGCGTATGCTTCCTGAACGAATGCAGTATGAGGGACTGGAGACGTTTGAGCGATTCGGACAGCGGACGGAGACGGGGGTGTTTACACATGAAGAGGAGCGGTTTGTATTTGTTCCGGGTGATCGGGTAACCCTTGGCTGGGCACAGTGGCAGGACGGAATGGATGAAGCAACATCTGATGATTTTCAAGAAACGGCCGACACCCAAGGGATAGAGAACGTGCAAGCCTTTCTGGCCAGCCAGATGTCACCCGTGCGAGAAGTCACCATAGGGCCGATGCTTGTAGAGTGTGAGACGATCTCGCTAGGCTGGATTGAGGTAACCGAGGAAGAAGCTTTTGCTCAGGAGCATGATGACTTCCCCGAGGCGCTGGCGCGATTCAAGCAGTCCGGGTTGAATGAATATGAACTGCATTTGCAATTTCGACTAGTCCGACATCGTGAAGGAGATATCCAAATTTTTTGGTTTAATGAAGGGATCGAGCTGGAGGACGTTGTGAAGGAAGAAACAGCGGCCGGGTTTGGTTTGCTGACCGAAGACGAGTGGGAATATATCTACGGAGGCGGTTGTCGTACGTTATTCCCTTGGGGGGACAGCTTTGATTATACGATGAGATTGAGGTATTTCGGCAAACTCAACGACCAACCTGCTGCAGCGAATTCATATGATTTGGAGCTGCCTAACTTTTTTGGTATTCAGTTTAAGGGAGACCCCTACAAGTATGAGCTTACGCTGGATGCAGAGGGTGAAGTGATGCCAAAAGGCGGGGATGGCGGCATGCTGGTTTGCGGTGGAACAGGTCCTTTGCTTGGCTTCTTGCCAGCAGCTTCTGTATTTTTTCGCGACGAGAATGTTGATGAGCTGGACTGGGAGGAATTGATGGACGCCCTGTATTATCGCCGGGTCATCCGTTTGACGGATGTGAAGTAAGGTGAAACACCAGTATGGGTAAAGGGAGAGTAGCATAAGGGGGAGTATATGACAAACAAAAATCAATCAAAACCTTCGGATGATGAGGTGAATGCTGCGAATGGTGTCACGATGTTTAAGGGTACATCGTATCCGAAGGAAACGTTTGAGCATTATCTGGTGATCTATTCATCCGATGGCATTCGGTTAAGTGCAGGAATGTTGGTTCTATTTTTCCTTAATCTATTCCTGCTAATTCCTATTTATAGTGTTCCGTATCAACCTCTTTATGTGTATCTTCTTTTGCCGCCATTAGCAGTTATGAATCTGTGGGCCATTGCTCTAACTGCCGCTCCACGAAGACTTCAATTGAATTATGTATTGTTTCGGGGAATCTTTGGTCTTGTGTGCTCAGCAGCTTTTGTGGTGGTTATACAGAAATTTGCTTACGGGATAATGGGTATGACAACGCCATGGTATGCGATAAGTTCTTTCGTGGTGTATATATTTGCTTTATTCCAGTATGTGACGCTTCGCTTACGACAATTAAAACAGCTGCCTCGGCCCAACAAAGGGAAGAAGAGCAACTCTAGGATGTCTATTATCCTGAGCATGATTTCAGGAGGGGCTTACCTGGTGGCTAACATTTCACTAGCTTTTGTTACAAAGCAGACAGTGTCTGTTGTTTTGATTTGCGTATACAACCTGCTTATCTTTGTAGTGTTTCACTTTGTTATGGACTTACATCGATACTACTGGCTTCGCCGAGTCATGAACAAACCAGAAGTGTAACGCAGAATGGCCATGTTTCATCACTAGCCGTAAGCTTGTTTTAACCAATTTAGAAAACCATAAATGGAATAAAAAGTGATGAACTTTTTAGATAAAGGAAATATACTTAACAAGTCTCAATCCAATCCATTATATAGAGAAGGAGTTAAGTATGTCCAAAGAGTACAAGGGGTTTGTAGTCAGTGTTGTTGTTATGTTTATCTTGATGTCTAACGTGAATGGATTCTCCGAGGCATCCGCTGCCTCTCTGGCTCCAAGTGCAAAGACTGGAGAACGGGTGAACTCATCTGTAGATCGGGTGCAACATAACATTCGCTTTGCGATCCGAGGCACCGAAGTTGAAGTTTCGACAGTGAAGACCAGTTTTGATACCGGAGAAATGAAAAGAAACGAGTACCATTTTACAGATCCAACCGTTCTTCCACGAATACATACGGGTTTAACGACAACCTCTCACCATTATGATCCGATCGTCAGTGATACACCAACAGGTTTAAAAGGATACATGGTTTATTACGCAACGGAAAAGAACGAGCAATACTATGTTTTGTATGAGTATGATTATAGTTCCAACACCCTTCGCAAGGTTCATGAGAGTGAAAATCGTATATATATAGAACCGCAGTTGGGTATGTTTTACACCATGTATGAGAAAAATGCAGTGAAATATCAGTATTATTCGATGGCTACGGGAAAAAAAGTATATACCCACGGGAAAATATTTAAAGAAAGAGAGATTACTGACACGAAATATGCGGTATCTCCAATACCAAAGAGTCGTAATTTCGGGGTATATTGCAATGCAACATTACAGGATTGTCATTACCTGGAGTACGGTGGAGTAAAGGGACAGAAAGCCAAGGTTAGCAATTTACAGATGATGCATGACATGAAGACAAAGCTAACATCAAAATCATTTCAGGCAAGTTCGGATGTGCAACTTAGCGTTTCACAGGGGAATGTACATGATCGGAAATCGGACTGGACTGTGATTGCAACCAAGAATGGCAAAAAAACGACACTGATTAAAGAGCGTGTTGGCTATGTGCACTCTTTTGTTTCCCCTGAAAGAAAGACATTGGTTTTGGTCACGGAGAGTGGTCTTGACAGTAAAATGGAATCATCCAAAGTACATCTCTATGATCTAAAAACACTAAAGAAAATTCGCTCCTATGACTCACCGTATAAAGCTCGTACAGAAAGTATTCAATGGGTTACCGAGGACGAGTATGTGATTGAACAATACTTCTCCAATCCAGGCGGGTATCCGCCATCCTTATATGTTATTTCCGAGAACAAACATCTCAAATTGAGATATGACACGTATCGTGATTGGAAAAATTACTGGAATTCGTTTCAGTTTTCTACGATTTTCTTTCCAATGGAGCCTGTAGCAATTAAGTCCGGTAATGGCGTATTAGAGTATAAAGGCCAGCCATCCTTCTATATGGGAGGTCAGAACTACGTTCCTTTGCAAGAATTTACGCAAGCCTTCCACATTCAATATCAGCTGAGCAAAGATCGAATTACCTTTACTCGTGGGCAACGTTCTTCCAGCATAAATAAACTTTCAAGCCAATGGGTGACCTTATACAATCAGACCTTCATTCCGTTAGGTCAATGGAATAAGGATCTGGGATTGAAAGTTTCAGAAACGAAGGGCGGGATTTATAGTAGAGAATTGATTTTGAGTGATGAAGAAAAGGGTTCTGAACTGGCTATGGCTGCTAAAGATTTACCTTTTCGTGCATATTCACGAAGGATGGAAAGTGTTGGTGATGGTTACCAGTTAGATAAGGTATACACAAGATCCGTGGAATCCTCTGCAGCAAATCGACTAAATAGTGTGGTTCTGAATTTTGACGGAACGTTAACGTACGAATCTCCTGGAGAAGAAGTGAAAGAGTTATGGTTTACCAGTCAGGACTTTAATACGGTCATTGGAACCTTGTCTGTATCTAATATTCCGGAGAAAAAGTGGGGGTTCACGACGACTAAAATTCCTATCAATCTAATACAAGATGGCATTGTGAATGTTCTTATTCCAGGTAAAAAGGGACTCTCGACTGATGTATACTCGTTGAAACTCCCAGCCCCGTTTGATAAAAACAAATTTGAATAGGCATGATCACAGGTACAGTCTCCGGACTGTGCCTTTTTCATAAACAAAATACACATACCAGGCCGGCTCTGAAGTCTGGAGAACGGAAGAGCCGATCTAGTATGTGTGTTGCTTTCATGTTTATTGTATGGTGTTACATCAAATAAGGAACGTTTATTTTATTTTTTGCACAGCTACTGCCATCTGTTCCAGCTGCGTATGCGTCAATTGGTTATTTGGCGAGCTGAACGTCACATAGCGGTCATCCAGCTTGAAGGTGAGCATGTCAGTTTTATCTGGTGTGTACCATTTGGCAGATACACCGTTAGGCAGTTTTACCGTTTTGCCATCATAGCTGAAAGAATAGTCTCTTGGAGATATCGTTACATTCATGCGATTGAATACAAAGTTTACACCATCTCCGCCTGCACCGACACTTTTGAATGCATCTCCGGCAACCATATGCTGCGGTGCATAAGCTGTCGTGAAGCCATCAAATTTGGCAAATGAGCTGCGGATATTGTCCAGCTGCTGTTTGGAGTAGTTTACATTTTCGTAGGCAGTGATGCCTTGATCGTTACCCCCATTCACTTTTTGCACAGAGACAGCCACTTGCTGCAGCTGAGCTTGGGACAGCTTATGATCTGGCGAGCTAAGAGTAACATAACGATCATCCAGCTTGAAGGTCAGCGTGCCTGTATTGCCTGGTGTATACCATTTTGCGCTGACGCCGTTGGACAGTTTTACATCTTTGCCCGTGTAGCCGTCCGAATAATCTCTTGGAGTAACATCGACCTTCATATGGTTGAAAATAAAGCTTACACCATCGCCGCCAGCGACTGCGCTTTTGAACATGTCACCTGCAATCATCTGCTGCGGAGCATACGCTGTCTCGAAGCCATCGAATTGAGCAAACGCTTTGAGAATGGCTTCCTTTTGAGCAGGGGTATACGTGATGTTTGTCAAAGCCGATGGATTGTTGTTATTTTGACCACCAATGATCACTTGTTTGGTTGCGCCATCGTACGTTACAGGTACATGCAGTGCTTCGGCAAGTGCACGAACCGGGAGATAGGTTGAATTGTTATAGGTGATAGGGGCAAGCTTTGTACCGTTTCCATCTATTGGTGCGTATGCTGCACCGTCTACGTTAAAGCTGATCCCGTGATTAAGGTAAGCGGAGATTTTCTCCAGCTGTGTTCCAGCGAATACCCCGGCTGCTCCTGTTAATGTCATACCCAGTACCATCACCGTAGCTACAGATTTCTTCATGTTTTTTTTCATCCTATATCTCTCCTTTAAGTTGGGGTTGTTTGTTGTCTTTGCTGTTCCTTATGGCTTTATATTACCCCCCGAACTTATCCAGAATAATTCTGAATTATCTCCAACTTGTAAACATGTGTAACAATTTTTGCATGATGATGGGCGGGTGCTCAAGTAACATTACAGAATAAGAAATTTGAAACGAAGGTGACGAGCAGAGGAGGGAAATAAGATGCATTATCGCGTTATTGAAGAGCTTTATGATATCGGACGAATACAGCGCCTGGTAGTGATGAAACAGGGGACAAGCTCTGATGCAAAATGCGTTGAGTCTTCAACAGGTAGATTTGTGTTGCGTAAACTTAGAAATGAGCAGCAGGCTGTAAACGAAGAGAAACTTCATCACGTTATGTCATTGCAAAACATCTCTCCAGCACTAGTGATTGCGCGGAACGGGTTGTCCTATGTTCAATTAAATGATGAAATATATAACTTGCAGTACTACGTGAAAGAAACGTTGCCATACGATCAGGCAACGATCAATTTTGTTGAATTTGGAAAAATGCTCGCTCGCTTTCACCATGCTGCTAACAAGCTTGAAATCGTTGATCAGCCGGATCGCTTTGCTTTACCTCTATTATGGTCACAAGTCTGTGGCGAGGTGAGGGGATCTACGTCATCTATTGCTTGTTCACTTGAAGAACATGTGCAGCAATGTATGAGGTATGTCGTGAGAGATGAGAGCGTTATTCACGGTGATCTGGGGATTTGGAATATGTTGTTTACGAAGCAAAAGACACTTTTTATAGATTTTGGAGAAGTGAGAAGAGGGGACCCGCATTTTGATATGGCTGGTGCGTTCACCTCGATGACACCTCCAACGGCTACAGAGGATGAGTGCTTTTTAGTATTGGAAAATGTAATGAGAGGTTATGCTGAGGCTGAAGGGCTGCTGACAAGAGAACGGCTGTATGAACAAATTCACTTGTGGATGCTGCGCGGCTGGCTGGCGTGGATCAGGGAGAGGGGAGTCACCTCCCCAATGGTGCAGTACATTGAGCAAGGCATGCAAAGAGTTGCCGTATTCAAAGAGATATTACTTTAGCATTCAGTAAATCACGATCAATTGTACAAATACATTACAAATCCGCCTATGCCCAGTACGATGGCGCCGACGTATACATATGTAAGTTTACTGAGATTTTGCCGTGTGCGGCGATCATATTCGGGGTTGCTGACACGATTGGCTTTGGAGTTCCCGATGATCAGAGTAGCAATTCCTCCAAATAAAGCGATGCCAATGATTAATGCATAAGGCAGCCAAGTCATGAGTTGACCTCCTTTTCCAGTCCGTGGAATGAGTTTGCTTCTATTGTATCTCAGGTTTACTCGCAATGTAAGCTATTATTGAGAAATATAGGAAATTATATCGCTTGAACTATATAAGTTGAACTAAAGATTTTACACAGTCCACTCCGATGACAGAATAACCTGGAGAGTAGCGGTTACCCCCGTTTTTTTGAATTCTTTTCCCCCGGATGATTATTGTTTTAAATTTTTCTTCCTGCTAAAAACATAGATATCAAGCGTTTGCGGCTTTCGTTATCGGAAGCTGCAATTTTTTTTGTCTGTGTAGTGATCCAGATTCGCGAACCCTGCGTTACACCTCATGAAGACAACAACAAGGAAAGAAAAAATACTTAAAACCAACCCAAGGAGTGAATAACACAATGAAGATGAAAATGAAAACATTCATTGCACCTGTACTTAGCTTGTCCCTGTTGATGCCGGGAATCGCGGGAGCTGCTGCACCTCAGACCTCCACTTCCATGACGATGATGAAAGCATCCGTGAACACACCTGCCGCTGACTTGAGAGCCAACCTGGATCATTTGCTGTCCGAGCACTTTGCTCTTGCGGTAACAGCTATGGCGAAAGCTTATGACGGTGCCAAGGATGCAGATGCGGCTTACAAAGCACTCGACCAGAATGCACTCGATATGCAACCTGCGATTGCTTCACTCTACGGAGAAGCGGGTGCCAAAGAATTCGAACGCATCTTCCGTGCACATAACAAATACACCGACGATCTGGTCAAAGCAACCAAGATGGGCAATCAGGCTGGCATCAAGCAAGCTCAAGATAACATCAACGGATTCGTGGATGAATTCTCCACATTCCTGAGCACAGCGACAGAAGGTAAACTACCGAAAAACGCAGCCAAACAAGCATTAAAAGTGCATGAAGACCTCGTGCAAAAAGTATTCGATGAGTACGTAGCTGGAGATTACACCGATGCATACAAGGCATATCGTGAAGGCTTCAAGGAGATGTTTGACGTAAGTAAAGCCCTCTCCACCGCAATCACAACACAAATGCCTGAGAAATTCAACAACACCAAAGCGGATACGAAAGCAGCTGATCTGAGATCTGCACTTAACCATCTGGCTTCCGAGCACTTTGCCCTTTCGGCGTTGCAAATGCAGGAGCAGTATGATGGACGCACAGCAGCATCGAATGCCCTTGTTACCGCAGAAGCTGGAAATACAGCGGATTTCAAAGCAGCCATCGCTTCCATTTACGGCAATGAAGGAGCCAATGCATTCGAGAAAATCTGGGTGACCAACCACGTTAATGCTCAAAGCGACTATGTGAAAGCTGTAAAAGATAATAATGCAACCGCGCGTGCAGCTGTGCAAAAACGGATCGATGGCTTCACAACGGAGTTTGCAACATTCCTGGATTCCGCAACAGCAGGCAACCTTCCTAAAACGGCAGCACAACAAGCGCTGACAACACATGAGAACCAGGTGCAAAAAGTACTGGATCAATACGCAGCAGGTAACTACGATGCTTCTTACACCACGAATCGTGAAGGTTTCAAAGTGATGTTTGGTGTGGGTCAAGCACTGGGCAACGCGATTGTAACCCAGTTCAATGACAAGTTCCAAGAGGCAGCACCGACAACGCCTGCACCAACGCCAGACATGACAACCGTTTGGATGAAGCTCAACAGCAAAATGCTGAAAATCAATGATAAAACAACAAACATGGACACAACGCCTGTGCTGTGGAAAAATACAACGTACATTCCGCTGCGCTTCCTGAGCGAAGGCATTGGTGCAACCGTGAAATGGGATAAAAAAGCACAGCAGGTTACCGTTATGGCTGGTAACGATACCCTCGTATTCTGGGTGAACAACACCGTCATGGAAGTGAACGGTATGAAGAAAAACGTAGGCTCCACCGTGTTTGTCAACAAAGATGGACGTACTCAGGTTCCTCTGCGTTTCATTGCTGAACTGCTTGACTGGAATGTAAAATGGTCTCCAAAGGATGGTTCCATTACGCTGACCAAAGCAATGTAAGCGGAGCAGAACCACGTTATTAACGATATTTATATTTAATAATAGCCTTATATGAAAGAGCTGCCCCGCATGGGGCAGCTCTTTTCAAGGTTAGTCAGGCAGGGATATGATTGTGATACATGATCCTCTCAACAGGATGACGTACGGTTTGATGTCCCTCTTTGATGCCTTTGCCAACCGCAATCAACATGACATCCAGATACCTGTCCGAAATATTCAACGCCGATTTGAGTTCTGCGGAATGATAACCAGACATCGTAATGGTTTGTAATCCGGCCTCCTGGGCGAGCAGCACAAATGACATCGCAGCGAGACTTACATCACGGGTAAGTTCAATCGCAAGCTCCTGCTCTGTTTTGGAGGCATAATACTGGATGGCGGCATCGGCCAGAAAATCCCGGGTTGATTCTTCATAGAAGCCGGCCTGGAAGCCTTCTTCAAGAATAGAGGTAATGTTGTTTTTGGCAAACGCCTCGTAGTCTCCCAGCATCAGGATTAAGGCAGAAGCCTCCAGAACCTGCTGCTGATTAAAGGCGATAGGCAGCAGGGTATTCCTTAATTCGGGATCATCAATCACAAGGTAACGAGTGGCTTGAATATTATTTCCGTTCGGTGATTTACTTGCCAAAGCGACAAGTGTACTCAACGTCTCCTCGTTCAAAGCGTAATCTGGATCGAAATGTCGAACGGAACGTCTTTTTTCCAATAGGGCCTGTACATGCATGGGATCATCTCCATCGTTGTTATTTAGCATCTGTTTGGATTATAGTAGACAGCAGCAGAGAAGAAAATAACGCACATTAAAGTGGCCTAGCAACCTGAAAGTATCTATTAGGAGGAGAAGCAAGTTGGTGAAATATAATACTGGAATTAATATTTTCATGGATATCGCAGGCGGGAAGTGGAAGTGCCTGATTTTGTATTTCCTGAGTCAAAACGCGGTAAGAACGAAAGAGTTCTATGAATTAATACCTGGCATTACCCAGAAGGTCCTGACAGAGCAATTGAAGCAATTGGAGAAGGATGGATTGGTTTCCAGAGAGGTGTTCAACGAAATTCCTCCCAAAGTCGAATACAGCCTGACAGAACTGGGCCAGTCCTTTGTACCCGTATTAAAAACGATGTGTGATTGGGGCAACGGGTATGCAGAGATGAATGGACATCCACGGGATCAACGTATCCAATGTGATCAAGGGTGATCCTCAAATTCCAAATATTTGATATAATTGCTGTGTAGTGACTCGTATAGAGGGCATACATAGATGGAATGCACAGATTAACGTACGATAATCCAATATGAATGAAGAAAGAGGAGGACAGAGGCATGAGTGCAGCATCCCATTCAGAGCAGCCCGCCAAAGGGGCAGAAACCCGGTTATTTATCGCCTGGGCCGTGTCTGTAATTGCAACCTTGGGAAGTCTTTATTTAAGTGAAATCAAAGGCTTTCTTCCATGTGATTTGTGCTGGTTCCAGCGCATATTTATGTATCCGTTAACGATCCTGCTCGGCATTGCGTATTTCAAGGATGACGTGGGTATTGCCAAATACGTGCTTCCGCTCAGCTTTATCGGAGGGGGTATATCCTTGTATCACGTAACGATTCAGCGCATCTTCTCGGCTACCGGCAACGCGGTGGCCTGCGGCAAGGTACCTTGTTACACCGATTATTTGAACTGGTTTGGTTTTATTACAATTCCACTGCTGGCTCTGATCGCATTTATTATCATTATTGTAATGCTGTGGGGTATTGGCAAAACATCTAAACGTTCTGCTTAAAATTTCTGTTGAAATCTTCTTCTTAAATCTGGATACGCGGAAAGGAACTGAACTGTGGTGATGAAGGGACAAGCTCGCTGGTTTACGCCTTTACTCATACTCGTGCTGATGTTTATCATGGCCGGCTGCTCCTACACGGAGCAGTCTGCTTCGGGAGAAATGCCGGAAATGATTCGGGTAAAGCTCCTGATGCCGGATCAGGTGAAGGTAAATGAAGAAGTTGCTTTACAGATCAAGCTGACTCAGGGAGAGAATCCTGTAGATGATGCCGATCAGGTACAGTTCCAAATATGGAACGAACAGAATGAGCCTGAAGCACCAGCTGCTGAGCAAGGTATGATGAATGCCGATGAGCTTGAAGCTCGCGGAGCGGTGAAGGCGAGCGCTATAGGTGATGGTGTGTACGAGGTGAAATATACGTTTCAGGAGCCGGGGAATTATGTTGTTCAGGCACATGTAACCTCAGGTGCAATGCATACCATGCCACGTGCGAAGGTAACCGTCGAATAATATTTATAATGATTAAATTCAATCCTTGACCTTGAAGTATACTTCAAGGTTTATTCTTGTTGTATCAACAACGTTTGGAGGAAAAATAATGAAATTATTCGAATGGGTTTTCGTGCTTGTAACGATAGTCGCAGCTCTTGGCTTGCCGTTCTATCCGAAACGGCGGAAGCTGGCGACAGGTATGCTTTCCGTTTTGATTATCGCTTTTTTGCTGCATGCTGTCCGTGATTCGTTACGGGTGATGCTGCTGCCGTCTTATATTGTTGCGGTCATACTATTCATCCTGTTAATCATTCAGCTGATGAAATCAGTTCGCGGCAACGTAAGGACAGCATCAGCACCATACAAGAAGAAATCAAGAGCAGGCACGTGGCTTCGCGGCGCATTAATCCTTATTCTAGCTGCCTTCTCGGGAGTTGGTTCAGGACTGCTTACCCGATACTTTCCTGCTTTTACAATGCCCGAGCCAACGGGCCAATTCGCCATCGGTACGTTTTCACAGCAGCTTGTGGATGAATCTCGTGAAGAGACGCTCTCGCCTGAGAATGGAGACAAGCGCGAGCTGATGATTAACGTATGGTATCCTGTCGATCCCGAAGCTGCAAAAGGCATAAAGCCCGAATCCTACCCCGCTGAACTGGGGGAAGCGATCAGTCTCGTTTTTGGCATCCCGCCCAAGGTGTTCAGTTACCTGGATACGATTCCGACACATGTGGTGAAAGGGGCAGCGATGTCCAATGTACAAAGCTCTTATCCTGTTGTTTTGTTCTCTCCCGGTGTGCGTTCGGCCCGCTTCCAGAGCATGACTGCAATTGAAGAGCTGGTGAGTCATGGTTATATCGTTGTGGGCATGGATCACCCTTATACTTCCGCTCGTGTAACCTTCCCGGACGGGCATGCCGTTTCTTATGAAGCCGGACCCGAGTTTGCCACATCGGAGGAACTGTACCAGTATAACGTGGAAGGCGTGGGTATTCGTGCTGCAGATGCACGTTTTGTGCTGGATACTCTGGAACAGTGGAATGTGAAGGACCCTAATCATGTGCTGGAGGGCAGGCTGGATCTGAACCATACAGGCATCATGGGCCATTCCTATGGCGGGGCAACAACAGCTGAAGCGCTCGCACAGGATGAACGTTTGCAAGCTGGACTCAGTCTGGAGGGCGGATTCTGGGGCACCGTCTCCAAGACGGCGTTGAAACAGCCTTTTATGTATATTATGTCTGGTGAAACGGCCAAAAGCTTCGATCCGAATGCTGCAGCCAAAGATAAAGTGTTTTATCCCGAATTCGAGCCCGATCTGAAGCATGTCATGACAAGCAGTCTGAATGATACCTATTATCTGACGGTGGACGGATTTTTCCATCAAAGCTTCACCGATATTGCCTTGATCTCACCGCGTTTGTTTGCCAAGAACATGCCTGCGGAGCATAATATTGATATTACGCGGAGTTACGCGCTCGCCTTTTTTGACCGCTACCTTAAAGGGGAAGCACAACCATTGCTGCAAGGAAGCTCAGAGAAATTTCCCGAAGCATCCTACGATCAAGAGTATACAAAAATACGTAACAAATAAGCAGATGAAGTCTGCGGGAAGGTGGAGATCGGTGTGGACACCATGACAAGAGGCCAGTTAGCCAAAAAAACAGGGGTAAGCATGGCAACGCTTCGTTATTATGAGGACAGCGGCATACTGCCCGCTCCGCATCGATCCTCTAACGGTTATCGCGTGTACACCGACGATTATCTGGTTAAAGTGAAATTTATCAAGGGTGCACAGACGCTCGGCTACTCACTGAAAGAGATACAGGAAACCTTGGAGCTGTTAAGCAATGAGGATATGGAAAAAGAAACTTTAAAGGCACTCGTTCGTGAACGAATTGCCGACATTGATGAGCATATCGGCCACCTGAAGGAGATACAGCAGCATCTGGCCACATTGCTGCATACGCCCGAGGAGGAAATCGACAGTTACATTCAATCGTTCAGAGTAAGCAGGAAAGAGCCGTGAATACGGCTCTTTTTCAATTTTAAGAGCAGACAAACCTTATGTAACGAGCAGGAAAAGGTGAAGGAGAAACGAATATAACGAACATAGCGTTTCATTTTTCCATCATAGTTTGGTTAGTGTGAACTTAATATGGAGTAATCGATGTACACCGGAGAGGAGCACTATAGTTCATGAGGGATATACAAGGTTTTGTTTCTGATTATATTAAAGGTAAAAAACATCTTCATCTTGAGATCGGGATCGTTACAAAGGGGAATATTGAATACCATTCATTTGGCAATCCGTCCAAGCCGTGTAAGGCTGCACCTGAACACAGGTTGTTTGAAATTGGCTCTCTAACCAAAGTATTCACAAGTATGCTTCTATTAGAATTGCAGCATCAACAACGCCTTTCCACCGATGACACAGTCAGCAAGTACATACAGCAGGGCAAGAACGATTATCTGAAGAAAGTAACTTTGAAACATCTGGCTACGCACACGTCTGGATTACCCAGATTAGCACCAAACCTGTCCTCGAAAAAAAATCGATACAATCCGTATTCCAGGTATACGGAGCAAGATTTGCTTGCCTTTTTAGCTGATGCTGATTACACGGAACAGATCGGTTCATTTGAGTATTCCAATACAGGCATGGGCCTGCTGGGCTACATTCTATGCAAAGTGACAGACAGTACATATGACGCTCTGCTGAAAAAATATATCACAAATCCATTAAACATGATGGAGACTGCATCTGTGCTGAATACAGAACAGAACAGCCGATTGGTGGATGGTTATACGTCAACGGGGAAAGTAATGCCTCACTGGGATATGAATGGCGTGCACGATGGAGCGGGGGCAATCAGGTCATCTGTTCACGATATGAGTTTATTTGTACAAGCCAATCTCAATGAAGATCACGCTCTGGCCGCTGCCATGCAGCAAAGTCACGTGCCTGTACGAATCGGAGATTCAGACCTCTGTTTCGGCTGGGAAAAGGATAAAGCGTTAGATCAGGATATTCTGTGTCATGGCGGCGTCACCTTTGGTTCTACCAGCTATGTAGCTATAAACAAGGAGCAGGGGGTAGGCGTCGTATTATTATCCAATTACAGCATTGGGTCAGCCGATCGTGTGGATGAGTACCTCGATGCAATTTACAAGTTTTTTACGAAAAAAGATCTGTATCCGCTCACGTTTCTGGAGCCTGTAGGCAAGAACATACTGGAATCCATGATGAAATAATAAAACCACCTTGCAAGTGTACCCCGATGTCAATTCTCGGATGTGCTCTTGTGGAGGTGTTTTTTTTCATTTTCAACAAGTACCCAATGAGTTAAGAAAGAAAAAGTATAAACAGGAGGGAGAATTATTACTTTCTAGTTGCTGTGTGTGAGATAAATAGAGCTTTGGGATTTCCTATGGAGCATGATTCACATCGCCTCCCAATGGTTAGCTTCAAATACCAGTTGCTTACACTTCGGAAATTGTTTAAATGGGATATTTTAGGTGTTTGTGTTATATAGCAAATCCACTCAAATAAATCTTTGTCATTTATTTCACCTGGCTCAAAACAATTATAAAAAATGGTTGTTAAATAATTCGTTAAATCACCTTTATAAGTGAGGGTAAGTAAATACCCATAACAATAAGGAGGAATTATTTATGTCAACAGTACCCTATACTTTTCAGATTAGAAAATTCAATCAATTTGGAGCTGAGTATGAGTATGCTATTCTACGAACAGATTTGAGCAGAGTAAAACCGGAGATTATTAATGCACAGATGAAAACTAAACCACATATCGGTATAAACGGTGGCTTTTTTCATAGTACGGATGACTACAAGAGTCCGCCAGCAGGTCTTCGTGCCATTAGTTGGTGGAAAGGAGACAGTAACTCCTATCGTTACAATGGTACAGCTTCTAACCAACTGAGCAGAAAAACTTTTGTAGCTTACCGCGATTCGAACAATCTGACACGAGGAGCTTATATATATGCTAAAAATCTTGATGAGGTCCTCGCAAATTATCCGACTGCCACAGCGGCTATTGGAGGGAATGATTACAATGATTGGGGGTTGGATGGTACATTTGCTACGTGGAGAAGTGCATTTGTATGGGATAATTCATATCGATATGGATACATGATCGTGACCCAGAATAAAACTGTAAATATAGGGACTTTAAAAACTCACATTGAAGCCATGGGGTTTGACCCTGTTAACTCTATTGTCTTAGATGGATCGGGCTCTTCCACAATGAGGGTTGTTGAGAACGGTACAGTCAAACTATACTCTACGCAAAAAGAACATGGACGTTATATTGGCAACATGATTCGCGTATTTGGATATGATTTTTATAGTTGATTATTTAGTACAATCTGTTAAAATATGGTCATCATATTTTAACAGGAGTGTGTATGTATAATCAAAGAAAAGTTTTATTGTTGAACGCAGTGATTCTATCTCTTCTGCTGGCGCTTGTCATTGCTTTTGTTCTATCAAAGATAGGACGTCCGGAATTGGTTGATCTTGGAGATTCCTTTCATTTTATGTTTTTGTTTCTGATTATCACGCCAATGAATATTATTTTAAGCTTATTGTCGTATTTCGTCATGAAGATAAAAAGGAAATGGATAGGTTGTTTAATATACCAAGTTTCCTCCTTGTCATTACTTTATGTTTTAATGATTATAGGCATACAGTTCAATTTGTTGGCATTTATATTGATTTTTATTTGCTTTAATGTCTTTTGGACTCTATCCATCGTTGCTTATAGAATTCGAGATAAGAATTAATCTTTAAACTTACATAGACCTTTTCTTTGATTAGGTATCTATTGTAGGTTTTTTTATGTATTACATAGGTAACCTTCAAAATTACTTCCCCGTTACGTCTCAAATAGATCAACTTTACTAAAACTCAGCATAACTGCGGTAGAGGAACTGGTCAGCCATGGTTATATTGTCGTAGGGATGGATCATCCCTTTTTTGAAGAAAAAAGATCTGTAACCGCTCATCTTTCTGGAGCCTGTAGGCAAGAGCGTACTGGAATCTATGATGTAATAATAAAACCACCTTGCAAGTGTACCCCGATGTCAATTCTCGGATGTGCTCTTGTGGAGGTGGTTTTTCATTCAAGACATACCCGTTTCACGCAGAAATTGATGCACAATCTGCGTTTGATACTTGATGCGTACAGCGCGTTTCAGGCTCCAGCACGTTTCAACAGTAACAGACTTCGCTTTCAGCAGCCTTGAAACAGCAGTACGAGCAGAACCCGGCAGCTCATGCTGCTTCAGATTAAAATGATGCTTGTGAACCGGGATGGATCGGTTCATACGTTCAATGATTTTTCGGCAAATCGGCACACTGGAGCTGCCCGGATTGGTGATCAGTGTTTGTCCAAGCACGAGTGGACTGAGCTGTGAGAGGCCGTTGGCTTCATGCAGATCAAGCCACCAGTGGGGCTGATGCGCACGAGCAAGCTGGAACACGGCTGCAGCCAGTGGATGCTTGGCTTTACCGGATTTACGGCGGGGGAACGTACGATTCAGGTCAGGCTTGCCTCTTATTTTTTTCGCATACGCCTGCTGGTTGACTCTGGGTACAATAATTAAAGTTCCGCGATGAATCACATAGCGCCCTGATGCACAATCATCTGCAAGCTTCTGCGCAGCGGCCATGCTCGCCGTTTCATTGCCGTGAACTCCAGATGTAATCATCAGGACATGTCCGGGATTCGTTCCGCGTACGATGTAATAGGGCGCAGCATAGGGACTCGAAGCAGCAAGAACATGTCTGGTCACAAGCATGACTCTCACCCCCGTTACTACAGTACGTCATGTCCCTCTTTCCTGTAACGGCGTTCGAACAGGCCTGTTCCCTTTTCATCGTAAAATAGGCCAATCAGTATACGTTGTGAATCACATCCTCAAAGTCTGGTTCCTTCATTTCGATATCGTCAATCTCTCCCCACTGCTCGAGCTCCTTCAGAATGTCCATCGTACGCCATTCCTTCCGATTTACCAGCGCTGTCAGCACCTGATCGTCCATGCTTGTAACCTGAATGGCAGAAGGCAGCGTGTTGGGCAGCTGAACCTGTCCACGGAAGGCAACACGAATCATGGTAGGCAGGCCGATTGTATCCCGCAGGGAGGAGATCGTACCGTCATAGGTCAGCTGCCCATGGTTGATGACCATAACGCGGCTGCATAACTGTTCGATATCATCCATATCGTGGGTGGTGAGCAGAATGGTTTTGCCAAACTCTTCATTTAATGTGCGTAGAAACTGGCGAATGTTCCGCTTGGCGTTTACGTCCAGTCCAATCGTGGGCTCGTCAAGGAAAAGCAGCTCCGGATCATGCAGCATGGACGCTGCCAGATCCGCTCGCATGCGCTGCCCGAGGGAGAGCTTGCGAACGGGGGTAGCCCAGAACGATTCGAGGTCAAGCAGTTCAGCGAACTGGGACAGCCGTTTTCTTTTGACCTCGGCACTTACGCCGTACATCTCTGCCAAAATATCATACGAATCCTTCACGGGTAAGTCCCACCAGAGCTGGCTGCGCTGTCCAAAAACGACCCCGAGCTTTCGCACCGTTCTGCGCCGTTCCTCATGTGGATTCATGCCGCCCAGCCGCACCTCCCCCGCAGTGGGGTGAAGAATGCCTGTCAGCATTTTGATCGTGGTTGATTTACCAGCCCCATTCGGGCCGATATAACCGACAAATTCACCTTGCCGAATATCAAAGCTGATATCGCGTACCGCTTCTTTGGTCACATACTGGCGTGAAAACAAGGTTCGCACCCCTGAGAAGCGTCCTTCCCGCACGACAGGGGTTTTAAATTGCTTTTGCAGATGGCGTGCCGTAATCATATTCATATGTGTTTCGCCTCCTTCTTGAATTTATATAAATTGAATGAACGCTTTTTTACACGGACACTCCGATGACAGAATAACCTTCCAATCGCTGTTATCCCCAGATTTTTTTGATTCCCTGTCCCAAAGGTTAAAATCCGGTGATAAAGACGACCGCTCCGCTTTTTCAGGTTTTTTCTGTCCTCTCCGTTAACGTGTAAATGAATCATTCAATGTATATAACTCTTCTAACTGCCTGTACTTTGATATTTGGTCATGCCGAAGGCCCAGAACCGCAAACTTGCGCCCAAACATAACAGGGCTATTGCAGCAATAAGTGCCAGTACCCACACGCCACCTTCACCGCGCAGCAGGTAGAGAGCCGGAATGTAGTTCACGAATCCCACGGGAATGACGGTCAGCAGCAGGCTGGACATCCATTTGGGATAAAGTGTGAGGGGGTACTGAGCCGCTGTACGCGCGGCATCCTCGGTAATGACCTGCAGCTCCTCGATGCGTGTTGTCCAGAAACCGAGAGTTGCCGTAGCGAGTCCGATGGAAAAGAGAATAATAGCTCCGGTCACAATGACGAATAAGGAAAGTGGGATGACCGTCCAGCCGATCTGCCCGCTGTTCATCATTCCTGCCAGCGACCAGCAGAGAATAAATCCGCCCTGAAGCACTTCACCAACCATCAGGCGGAAATTTTGTGGCAGTAGTGCGAGCAGCACGGGCATGGGCCGTGTCAGCAATTGATCCAGTTCACCGCCCACCAGATATTTTTCCAGATGATGCACCTCGTTGCCGAATGTTCGGTACAGCGTTTTGGATAACGTCATAATGGAGAAGAGATAACCGATCTCGTATAACGACCAGCCCTTGATCGCACCGAATTTGTGCAGCACTAACGCGACCATTAGAAACTCGGAAATTTGAATGAGTGCGGCAAGGATAGCTCCCAGCACAAAATTGAATTTGTACTGCATCCGGCTGCGGATGCTTGTGCGAATGAGTATTTTATATAAATGGAACCAGGATATTGGCTTCATCCGCCCTGCACCTCCACTTTACGACGTAACACTTGGGTGATGCCCAGACAGAGCAGTGTCATGAACACACACCAAAGCAGGGTTCCCCAGAGCAAGGAGCCATCTTCAAAGCCCAGGTAGATTCGCGTAGGAACGTAGAGCAGAAACGGATAAGGAGACAGCCAGGCCAGCTGCTCCAGCCACTTTGGCAGCCATTCCAGCGGAATGAAGAAACCGGCCATCAGGTTCATCAGGGCATGATTAGCCCAGTGTAACCAGGATGACTCCGTAGTCCACATGGATGTGACACCGATAATGTAATTCATACAGATGGACAAGTATGCTGCGCCGAGAAGGGCAAGTGCGGCATAAGCGAATGTCCAGGCCTCTGTAGGCCATTTCAGGGAAAAAACAATGGAGTAAAGAAGGTAGATGGGGAGGCTTTTGTACACGAACTGGTAGGCGATCTGCCCCCATTCCCGTGCCATTAAATGGCTGAACAGATGTACCGGACGCATGAGGTCCAGTGCAATCTGCCCCGTCCTGACACTGAGCGGAATGCCTAGTCCGTTGGTCAGGAAGCCTGAGATCCAGAGTGACGATTGCGTGAACGCAATGTAGCTGATCATTCCCTGTACCCCGTATTCTCCGAGCTGGTGATCGGCCCCGATGCCGATCCAGAGACAAGCGTACATGTACCCGAACATGGCGCTTGCCAGGTTATGTACCATGTGTGCGCCGCGATATTGCAGGTTTCGGGCGTAGGCCTTGGAGGCCAACGTAAAATAAAGCATATAACACCTCCGATAAGTGGATTGAACGGCGGACCCGTTCACTTCAGTCAAGGCGAAAAGAGAGAAGGACAACAGCATACCAATTTATTCCTTCACATGCAAGACATTTTTTTAGCGAATATTGGAATCAAAGGGATTGTTCATGAATGCGCCACAAGACAGGCAGGAAGGGTTGGCTTTATAATGAAAAAAGAATATTCGCAAGCGTTTACAATTGTGTTTATTCAAATTTAAAATAACCGCCGGGCATGTGCCTGACGTGTAGGATACAGAACGAACAATCCGGCAAGAGAGAAGGATGTCATGAAGAAAATTGCATGGGTCACCGACAGCACCAGTACACTGGATTCCGCGTTTGCGGAGCAAAATCATATCTACATCGTGCCGCTGCGCATCGTATTTGGCGAGGAATGTTACCGGGAAACCGAAGACATCTCGTCGGATATGTTCTATGAGAAGCTGGAGGTTTCTTCGCGCGCGAGCAGCTCGCAGCCGCCAATTGGCGAGTTTATTGAACTGTATGAGTCGCTTAAAGGCCAATACGATGAGATCATTACGATTCATTGCTCCACTGCACTTAGCGGAACACTCCATACCTCGATGCAGGCAGCAGAGATGGCAGACGTGAAGGTGACCGCAATTGATTCAAGAGCAGGAGCCTATCCTCTTCGCGAGATGATTATGCAAGGGCTGGAATGGCAGAAGCAGGGCTGTTCAGCTGCAGAGATCAAATCCCGTATTGAACAGATGATTGATGAAATGGCTTTTTATCTGATCCCTGCAAGTCTTCAAAATCTTCACCGCAGCGGGCGTGTGACCGGGACACAGCTGATCATAAGCCAGCTGCTCAAGATTCATCTGCTACTTCGGTTCGAAGAGGGCAAAGTGGTTGTGAACGAGAAAATCCGCACGTTTAAACGCACGAAAGAGCGTATGCTCGAGATGCTGAAGAAGGACATGGAGAAGGTCAAACATGTGTGCATCATGCATGCAAACAATCATGAGGAAGCTCACACCATCAAACAGCAGATTACGGAGCTGCTTCCCCGCTTGAAGACGGAGATCATGCCGTTTATTCCCGTGGTGAGCATTCATGCCGGGGCCGGCACCATCGGATTGTGCTGGATTCGTGGTGATAAAGCCTAGGCTTAGACAGATTCAAGGGTAGAGACGACAGCCTGATCGGGCATACTTGAATGTTCCTTCAAGTACCTGCCTGGTCAGGTTTTTTTGGTCATTGGATTGCGATTTTCATCAAATTGTGAGGTAATGAAGGTAATGTTAACTACCGGGAGGGAAGGTTCATGTCACGTCAACGCCTGCTGCTTGTAGAGGATGATCGTTCGATCAGCGAGATGGTTGGACCATATTTGGAAAAAGAGGGCTTCGACCTTACATATGCGTATGACGGTCTGGAGGCAGAGCATCTGTTCACCGAGGTTGGGCCCGGGTTCGATCTGATTATACTTGATCTGATGCTGCCGCATCGCAGCGGGATGGATGTGCTGCAGACCATTCGGGCGAGCAGTCTGGTGCCAGTGCTCATTCTGTCTGCCAAGGACGGGGATGTAGATAAGGCGCTCGGACTCGGCTTTGGCGCTGATGACTATCTGAGCAAACCGTTCTCGCTGATCGAGCTGACCGCCCGCATCAAAGCAGCGATTCGCCGTGCCAATTATATCAGTCAGCCTGTGGAAAAAGAAGCGGTAGAAGACCACCGAATAAAGATCGGCGGACTTGTGGTAGATATGGACACGTATGAGGTTCAGCGCGAGGGGGAAGCGGTGAAGTTAACGTCCAAAGAGTTCGGTATTTTAAAATTGTTTGTTACTCATCCCGGCAAAGTATTCACCAAAGCTCAGATTTACGCGTCAGTCTGGAACGATCATTATTATGGTGATGAAAATATCATTAATGTACATATGCGTCGTCTGCGGGAGAAGCTGGAAGTCGACCCTTCTGCGCCTCGTTATATCAAGACGTTATGGGGGATTGGATACAAGCTGGAGGCAGAGCCGGTATGATGCTGATCTGGCTGTTCTCAGTTACCCTGTTGGTGCTTGGAGTTACAGCTGCTGTGCTCGGGCTGAAACTTCGTAAACGCAGTGCACATCTGAGATACATTCATGACAAAGTATTGGATATTCTGGACCAAGGAACGTATGAGCGTCTGCTCGTATTTGATAGTGATGCAGAGATGAGTCGGCTGTTAAACGACATGAACCGGCTGCTTGAACATGCCCATGTGGCCAAGGCCAATTACGCGAACCAGGAGAAAGAGATCCGTAATATGCTCTCCAACATTTCGCATGATTTGAAAACTCCGCTTACCGTTGTACTCGGGTACAGTGAAACGCTGCTGCACAGCTCATCCCTGACGGATGCAGAACGGAGAGTGATGACAGAGAAGATACAGGATAAGGCGCAGGAGGTGCTGCGTTTGATGCATTCCTTTTTTGATCTCGCCAAGCTTGAATCGGGGGACCATGAGTTGGAACTAAGCCGCGTGAACATCAGCGAATTATGCAGGGTGAAAATACTATCGTTTTACGAATTGCTTACGAGGCTGGGGGTGCATGTGGAGCTGGATATCCCGGAGCAGGATGTGTTTGGCAGAGCCAATGAAGAAGCACTGGATCGGGTGCTGGACAACCTGATTACCAATGCGATGAAATATGGAGCGGACGGCAAAGTGCTCGGAATATCTGTACTGAACCGGGAAGGAGAGTACGTGACCATACAGGTATGGGACCGTGGGAAGGGCATTCCCGAGAAGGAGCACAGCCGTGTCTTTGAACGAATGTATACGCTGGAGGATTCGCGCAATCGGATGTATCAGGGCAGCGGCCTGGGGCTGACCATAACGAAGCGTCTGGTAGAACGTATGGGGGGGCGTATTGATGTACACAGCGTGCCCTACGAGCGAACCGTATTTTCCTTTACTTTGGAGACGCTGTAGACATATAGAGAACGAACTTAAGGTTTTTGTAAGATTTGATTAATAAAAAAGCAGACTTTTTTCTTTACAATACAGATATAAGCACCCCAGCAGGGGATGTAAAGGAGAATGACCAGATGAGTTATATTGCACGGACCATAGATTTAACCAAGGTTTATGAAGGAACAGAGGTGGTATCCGGCGTTAATTTGAATATCAGGCAAGGCGAGATTTACGGATTCCTGGGCCCGAACGGGGCTGGCAAAACGACAGTGATGAAGATGTTAACTAATCTTGTTAAACCCACAGCGGGTGAGATCGAGCTTTTCGGGGAAAAGCTAAATTCGAACTCGTACGAGCCGCTGAAACGAATGGGCAGTATTATCGAATATCCCTTTTTCTATGACAAATTGTCTGCCTGGGAGAATCTCGACCTGCACTGCGAGTATATGGGGTTCCCGAACAAACAGATGATTGGTAAACATATGGAGATGGTCGGTCTGAAGGATGCAGGTAAAAAACCTGTAAAAGACTTCTCTCTCGGTATGAAACAGCGCCTTGGGCTGGCCCGAGCGCTGATCACAACACCTGAACTGTTGATTCTGGATGAACCGATCAACGGGCTTGACCCCGTGGGGATCAAGGAGATGCGTGATCTGTTCAAACGGCTAAGCACCGAATATCGAATGACCCTGTTAATCTCCAGCCACATTCTTGGCGAGGTGGAGCAGATTGCAGACACCATTGGAGTCATTCGCGATGGCAGATTAATTGAAGAAGTGTCCATGGAGAGCATCCGGGGCGGTCATACGGATTATATTGAAATCCAGGTCGCAGATATTCGCAAGGCCGCTTACGTTGTGGAGCATTTGCTTCATATAAGCAATTACAAGCTCTCAGATGAACAGACGCTGCGTGTTTATGACCCTGGCATTATGCCATCCGATTTCAACAGCAAGCTGATGCAGCACGGTGTTGCCGTAGAGTCGATATCCAAACGCTCGCACTCCTTGGAAGAACACTTTATGAGTCTGGT
This sequence comes from Paenibacillus sp. TC-CSREp1, assembly GCF_050171015.1. NCBI lineage: Bacteria > Bacillati > Bacillota > Bacilli > Caryophanales > Paenibacillaceae > Paenibacillus > Paenibacillus sp. TC-CSREp1. Next base: position 32,591 of record NZ_JBNOKM010000035.1, read on the forward strand.
GAAGGGGGATGAGCACATTGCTTAAACTGATTCGGCTGGAATGGCGCAAGCATCGCTTTGCCCGGAATTTGACAGGTGCCGGTATCGCAATGCTCAGCATTCTTCTATTTCTCATTATGATTGGTGTGACCGACCTGGGAGCTGAAGATTATGCTTTTGCCAGTTATGAGGGTTCGTTTATTCTGATTGATACGTTTGCCCGCGCAGTTTTTATCATATTTGCAGGAGCTCTGATATCCAAATTGATTATTAGCGAGTATCGGGACAAAACGATGAATGTGATGTTTACGTATCCGATCAAACGGCATAAAATCATCGCTGCGAAGCTGATGCTGGTTTTTCTGTTTACTTTTGCGATGATTATGCTCACTGATGTGGTGATGGGTGTGATTCTGCTGGCATCCAATCATTTTTATGACTTTATTACCGAACCGCTGAGTACAGCTGCATTGTTGAAAATAGTTGTTAAATACACAATCAGCTCAGTCTCTGCTTCTGCGATGGCTTTGATTCCTCTATTCTTCGGCATGCGCAAACATTCAGTGACCGCTACGATGGTTGCATCCATTTTACTTGTGTCTGTTGTGTGCTCAAGTTTCAATGACCCTACATTTTCGGTGAATAGTATTATTGTCATTCCTTTAGCCCTGGGAGCCATTGGATTATGGATCGCTGCACTTTCGATGATACGGCTGGAGACAAAAGACATGAGCTGAGACCCGGGTCGGGGTATTCGTTCTTCTCCGCAGAAAACCATGCGTGGTATGGCTTGACATGCCATTGACATACGCTCGTACAAGGGATAGGATAGTGTCAACTGAAACACGAAGGAGATTAGAACGACCATGACTATTCCAAAAACGTTGACCATCGCGGGTTCAGATACGAGCGGCGGTGCAGGTATTCAAGCGGATTTAAAAACCTTCCAGGAGCTGGGAGTATACGGAATGACCGTGTTAACTACAGTTGTTGCAATGGAGCCTGAAACATGGGACCACCAGGTTTTCCCGGTAGAATTGAATGTAGTCGAGGCTCAGCTTCGTACCGTTCTGGACGGAATTGGTTTTGATGCAATGAAGACAGGCATGCTTGGTTCTGTTGATATTATTGAGCTTGTCGCCAAGCATATTCGCCGCAGTGGGCTGCCGCAGATCGTTATTGATCCGGTTATGGTCTGCAAAGGTACAGATGAGGTACTTCAGCCAGAAAATACGGAAGCGATGATTGAATTTTTGCTGCCAGGTGCGGACCTTGTCACACCAAATCTGTTCGAAGCTTCTCAATTGGCAAAGAGTGGACCTATTCGCTCCAAGGAGCAGATGGAAGCTGCCGCAGCAACTATTCATGCACATGGTGCGAAGCATGTTCTGATCAAAGACCGTGGTGTGATTAACCCGGGTAAGGCGATGGACTTGCTTTATGACGGGACCAACTACGAGTGGTTTGAAGCGGATGTTGTTGGCTCCGGATATACTCACGGCGCAGGCTGCACAACCTCTGCTGCGATTACGGCAGGGCTGGCCCGTGGCTTATCTGTAAAAGAGGCTGTACGTGAAGGCAAAGCCTTTGTAACCAAAGCAATCGCTGGCGGATTCCCGTTGAACCGCTTCGTTGGCCCTACGCTGCATGCTGCACATCGTCTGGAGCATCAACGTTAATTATCACGATAAATTCAATTCAAATCTCATCTAGGGAGCGGTCAACAAACAGTTTATTGCCTGTTGGCTGCTTCTTTTTTTATGCTCATTTTGATAAAAAATAGTAACTTTTGGTATATATTAATCGTATATATGGTGAAGCTGAACGCTGTATAACTGGATGGATATGGACACTTCTGGACACATGAACGACACATGAAGCAGGTATGGTAACGTAAGAAACGGAGAAGGAGAGTCGGTCATGGTCAGAACCGTGCTTCTGGTAGAAGACGAAAGCCGCATTCGAGAAATTGTGGCCGATTATTTTATAAAAGAAAAATGGAATGTCATTGAAGCTGAAGATGGGGTGCAGGCGCTGGAACAGCTGGCTCAGCATCAAGTTGATCTGGTCATACTGGATGTATTGATGCCAGAAATGGACGGATGGACATTATGCGGTCATATTCGTGCCACTTCCACCGTACCTATTATCATGCTCACTGCAAGATCAGAGGATGATGATAAAATCCATGGATTCCAGCTAGGTGTTGACGATTACGTCACCAAACCGTTCAGTCCTCGTGTTCTGGTTGCGCGGGCTGAAACGCTGATGAAACGAGTCGAAGGTGCCATCGGGAGAGAGCAGGGTATAATTCGTTTTGGCGAGGTTACACTTGATCCCTGGGCCAGACGTTTGGAGGTCAGCGGAGTTGAGGTAGAGCTTGCACCTAAAGAGTATGATCTGCTTCTGTATCTCGCGCGGAATGCCGGCATCGTTCTATCCCGCGAAGCTATATTGAATCGGGTGTGGGGATTTGACTTTGAAGGTGACTCCCGTGTCGTGGACACTCACATCAAAAAGCTGCGCAGCAAACTGGGCGATGAAGCGAAGTGTATTCGTACCGTTATTGGTACAGGGTATCGTTTTGAGGCAGAGGCATGAGGAAAAACGGTGTCACGATGAAGCTGTTTCTGGTCATGGCCGGATTTCTGCTTTTATTATATGGAACAACGGTGCTTGCTCAATTGATCTGGTTCCCTGATTTTTACCAGCATCAGAAGATTAGCAGTATGAAGAAAAAGCTTTCCAGGTTTGAACAGCAGTATTCGGCCAGCCGCTGGAGTGATCTGCAGCTCGCCAAAGAAACGGGCAAATTCATGCGTCAAAATCAGTCTCACCTTGTCATTCTGACAAGCACAGGCAAGCTGGTGAATGACCCTTTTCACATTACACTGCTGCAGGAAGACGGCAAACGTGTGAAGGTATCGCTGTCTCTGTTTATCAATAGCGAGAATGCGGGCTGGATCAGATCCCATCTGAAATTCGGACAAAAACTGATTGTGAAGGGACCCTCCAGTGAACATAATGACCCCGAGCCTATGGTATATCCTTTCAAAATTCAGGATGGGGCTTCTGCCGCATGGGGAACCGAAAGCTTTCAGGAATCAATACTGCCTGTACAGGAGTGGACCGGAGTATTAACGGAAGTTGTACTTCCGGATCTCGCCACCTGGAGTCAGAGACAAGGCCTGCTTGTGCAGGCGCTCGAGAGCCGATTTCCATTGTCTCCAGACGATCAGAAGGTGTTGTCCAGTGGAAAGATGCTCAATGAAGAATGGATGGACAGCTGGAGCGGTGTTCGCAACGTGATCACCATTGCTCCGGTACAGCGTGCAGGAGCAGAGCAGCAGCTGATTTTCTCCCTGACTTCGCTGCAGGAGATGCGGGAGGCGAATGAAGCGACACGGTTATTTTACGGATATTTCGGTATCGGAGCATTTGTCCTGATTTTATTGCTGGCAATGCTTTTGTCACGCTTCATAACGAAGCCGCTGTTAGCCTTGAACCATGTAGCCAAAAAGATGTCCACGCTGGACTTCACAGTGAAATCACCGATTCGGCGCAAGGATGAGATTGGCAGTCTTTCCGATAGTTTAAACGCTTTATCGGGCACACTTGGTCAAACGCTGGAGGAATTGAAGCAGGCCAATAATCAGATGCGTACCGATATGGAACTGAAGCAGCAGATTGAACAGCGTCAACGTAAGTTTTTTGCCGATGCCTCTCATGAGCTCAAGACGCCGATCAGTATCATTAAAGGTTATTCGGAAGGTCTGAAAGACGGGGTAAGTGAGGGCAAGCGAGAGCGTTATATCGAGATTATTGCTGACGAGGCCATCAAAATGGAAAAGATGGTGGAAGAGATGCTTGATCTGGTGAGGCTTGAATCCGCCGCGATTCAGCTGAACACGGAAGCGATTGCTCTGGATGATATGATCGAAGACATTGCGGGGCGTCTCGGGCCTCAGCTGAAAGATAAAGGGCTCGAGGTGGTGCTTGTGGCCACGACAGAGCAGAGTATTGAAGGCGATCGAAGCAAGCTGGAGCAAGTATTTTACAATATCTTAATGAACGCTATTCGTCACGCGATCCCACAGACCGATATTATGATTGAGATTAGCAGGCATGAGGGATGCGTACACGTGACGATTGAAAATAAAGGTGAACACATTGCCGAAGAGGAACGGCAATATATATGGGAGAGGTTCTACCGTGTAGAGCGATCGCGCAACCGTAAAATGGGGGGTACCGGACTGGGGCTGGCGATTTCGAAGCAGATTCTGGATCTGCACGGATGCGGATATGGTGTGGAGAATACACCGGATGGCGTACGTTTTTATATTACATTTCCTAAAGCCTAATATGAAAGGAAGTTAAATCTTATGAAGTCTTTACCATCCATTTTAACCTTGGGGAACTTAAGTTCAGGCATGCTGGCGGTTATTATGGCCATTCATGGCGAGTTTGCCTTGGCTGTGACGATGATATGGGTAGCGATGTTCTTTGATCTGTTCGATGGATATGCAGCGCGCAAGCTGCATTGTGAAGGGGAGTTTGGCAAAGCGCTGGATTCACTGGCTGACGTCGTTTCATTCGGAACGGCACCTGTGCTCATTCTGTACCTTAATTCAATGACTGAAGTAGGGGTACTAGGCATGGCATTAACGGCATTGTTCCCGGTGTGCGGTGCGCTTCGCCTTGCACGTTATAACTGCCAGAAAACACCGATTAGCGGTTTTGTAGGAATGCCGATTACTTTTGCAGGGGGGCTGATGTCCTTCTTCGCACTCTGGAGTCCTTATTTTACAACGGGTGTGGCGTATCTAGTTATTGTTGTGCTGTCTGGTCTCATGGTTAGCCAAATCCGTTTCCCTTCTTTGAAGCAAATACTGCCCTCTCATGAGAAGGATATTGTGGAACCGAAATAAGGAGCGAGTCAACGTATGGAATTTGCTAAAGAAATTATTGGTCAGTACGGATATTTTGCAATTTATGGCTTACTCGCTCTTGGCGTCATTGGGATGCCGATTCCGGATGAGGTGCTGATGACCTTTGTGGGTTATCTCGCCTCCATCTCGGTTCTGGATTATTCGGTATCCATTGCTGTCTGCTTTGGAGGAGCGTTTACAGGCGGGCTGCTTAGTTATACGATTGGCAGAAAAGCGGGCAGGCCTCTGTTTCACAAATATGGGAAATGGATCGGAGTTAATGCCAAGCGGTTCAACAGGGTGGAAACGTGGTTTCTCAAATATGGGTCCTGGTCTGTGATTCTCGGTTACTTTATCCCGGGTGTCCGTAATTTGATGTGCTGCTTCTCCGGCATGAGCCGTATGGCGATGAGCAGATACGTTCTTGTATCCGGCATTGGGGCATTTGTCTGGTGTGTAGTGTTTATCTCCATTGGCTTCTATGTAGGCGTATTAACCTAGATTGGACAAACTCTTTGCCGCTTGGTGAACGTGCTGAACTATAGACAATTCAAGTATGAATCCCTAAACTATTTCACTGTTGCCAGTGAAGGTTCGGGATATGGCCGCTTTAGTAGCAATTCTGGTAGCAGTATGCAGTCAAATACACCCTGGAACTAGAATGAAGACCTCTTGTGTGCAAGGTGGTCTTTTTTTATTGAGTTTTATGGATGGATGATTAGTATCCGTTTCAGCAGAGTATCAACATAGCTCGCACAACAGTAAACATCATGCATACAAGCACCAAGCACCAGAAGTTCACATCATCAAAGTCAATCCAACGTTCTAAACACTAATTAATCCTTTGTAACTTCATTTCAAAGTTTGACAGCAGCAGTAGCAGTACATCACACTATAGAGCAATTTGGTAGCACCATAGAGCGCTTCAGTAACACTGTAGAGCCTTCGGTAACATCATAGAGCACTAGGTAACAACATAGAGCACATCGGTAGCATCATAGAGAGCTTCAGTAACATTGTAGAGCAATTCGGTAACAACATAGAGCGCTTCAGTAACACTGTAGAGCACTTCGGTAACACTGTAGAGCACTTCGGTAACACTGTAGAGCACTTCGGTAACAACATAAGATCACTTTAGTAACCTACAGCATTTCAGTAGCAACCTGAGCAAGTCAAAAGGGGAAGCTACGCAAGTTTGAGCACGGGGATAGCAATAGGTGGCAATGCTCCATCCAAATCTCTAACGATCTCAGATGACCTTATTTGGGTGATTTTAAGCTTTTTGAAATTCTAACGAATCACAGAAAGCTTATTTCGGTCAAAATCGAAAAAAATGCCCCATTTTTATAGCAAATGAATGAAATAGGGTCTCCTGGAATCGTTAGAATATTCAAAGGTGTGATTTACCCCAAATAGCGTTTCTGGGAATCGTTAGAGGTAAGGTGATTACTCGATCTTATCTATTTTTACCGATGTGGAACAGCCCTGCTCCCACATAACGCATAGCTCACGCCCCCAACACTACCCTAACGTTACCGCATAGCTCACGCCCCCAACACTACCCTAACGTTACCGC
>NZ_JBNOKM010000036.1:0-37039 GCF_050171015.1 Paenibacillus sp. TC-CSREp1
TTTTTTATGGTTTGGAAGTCTAAATTCACTTTTTTTTGCTGATTATTCATGTCAGGTTTAACGCATGACTAGTGTTCCCAGAAGCCTTATTTAGCCCCAAATGGGCTTTTTGGAATTCTAACGATTCGTGGTAACGCTATTTAAACAAATTAGCCCAATTCCACCCTGTTTGAGCCGGATTTTGACCAAATAACGTCGCTGTGATTCGTTAGAATTTATAAACCGGCAAAACCAGCCAAATAAGCTCTCTCTGATTCGTTAGCAGACGGATCACGCATGGGTGTCACGTCAAGCACGGGTACTTGACACACATCCACCATGTTGCATCAAGCACAGGCTCTCACCACGCATCCACCACGTCGCATCAAGCACAGGCTCTCACCATGCATCCACCACGTCGCATCAAACATAGGTACTCACCACGCATCCACCACGTCGCATCAAACACAGGTACTCACCATACGTCCACCACGCCGCATCAAGCATCGGCACTCACCATACGTCCACCACGTCGCATCAAGCACAGGCATTCATCACACATTCAACACGTAACATCAAGCACAACCATGAGCAGTACCTCCACCACGCCACTCAAGTCTATCACAAACATAACCTCTACAATCTACCTTCATGATCCAAGTTGCGTTGCTGTTCCATCGCTGTTCCGCTGCACCTCTCCGTTCCTTCGGCAATTCCTGCTGTGCTGCTACGCTGGTCTAATGCACTTGTCGTCCCGTCCTCTGCGGACCTACGAGCAGCGTCAGTACCGCGAGCTTATGCACAACACAGTCCATAACAAGCCAACCGATGTCTCTCCCTCAGACATGACGCTCTTTTCCATAGCGCTTTGCTGCCACTCGTGCTTTTCCTCCCGTGAGCAGTCTGTACAAGACAAGCGGCACAGTATACAGCAGATACCCGATCATTCCACCGAGTGTATTCAGCATCAGATCATCGACGTCAAAGATACCTATCCCGGTCAGCAGCTGTGTCGCTTCATAACCCAAACTGAGCAGAAATGACAGAAACAGCACGTTGAGCCCGGTAAAAATAGAAGCACGAACCATGCCCGCAATCAAGATACCAAACGGTATAAAGGCCACAATATTGCCCGCCAGATGAATGGCTGTCCCTGGTCGATGCAGCGAGAGACTGTGCCAGTCTCGTTTGATCTCCTGAAACGGTGTCAGATTGACCGTACGTGTATGAATCAGGTCGGGTTGATGCAGAAATGCCGTCAGTCTGTCCCATACCAGACCCACATCTACCGCCCCTCCCTTGAACAAAATCAGCTTGGTCAGCAGGTAAAGATAGATCAGCAGGATGACGATCCAACCGATTCGGAACGAATTCGATGGGTTCTTATGCTCCGCATTATTCCTGCGCTGCTTGTATAGCTTACTTGGGTTATTTGGGTTACTTGAATTGATCTGGTTACTTTGCCTGCTTTGTTCGCTCTCACCATATTCATATTCATACGCATACCCATATTCCCGCTCACGGTGTTTGTACTTGTCGCTCGGCTTGCTCTGTCTCATGCTGTCTCTCCCTCCTCTACCCGGGCTTACGAGCACCGTACATACTATATAAGTTGAACTAAAGAAATTACACAGTCCACTCCGATGACTGAATAAATTTCCAATCGCTGTTATTCCAGGTTTTTCGATTCCCCTTCCAAGGGGAAAATACGATGATAAGCGTATGCTTCCGATGTGGCTTTCCTTTCAGAAAACCTGCAAGCGACCGCTTCGTTGTTTCAGTTTTTTCTGCCCTCTCCGCGCACATTGCCGTACGATTACGGCCCTGCAACGGTGATGTTGTTGTAACTCCTGTTACAACCTGCGTTGTTATTGCAGGCACTTCAAACTAACTTATCACGATCACTTCTTAACGGTAACAATAACGCCTTCCATGTTGTCGCCAGATATATCGTAAGGCTCATTCACCGGCAGATATACCCGGGTATCCTTCGACACCCGATAATAATGGATATGATACGTTTCGCCGTTCAGATCGACGGTGACGTCTTTCTTTTCTTTTAACATTTCCAGATACTCTTCTAACACCATACCATTCTTCGCCATCACTGCACTGTGCGGCATGCCGACATATCTGAAATGCCAGGGCTCATACTGAATCCCCGTCACTTTCACTTTATCCTTGGGATATCGCAAAATAAAACCGTATTTCCACGCATTCTTCTCCAGCCATGCGCCTTCAGGAGCTTCACTCATCGCGGCCAGGCTAGAGCCTACGTCCAGAGACAACCCCAGATTGTGCTCGCTGTAGCCGGCAGGCAGTGCGTAGTCCGGACCCTTTTCCCGATACAGCTCGTCCTGCTTCTCAAAATCTCTGTACCCGCTGCTCATCAGAAAATATCGTACCTCCTCTGCTCCGGCCGCTTCCACCATCTTCCGAAATCTTTCCGCCACCTCACGGGATAACATCAGCTTCTGATCCATCAATCCGTAACCTTGAACAAGCCCTGCCTCTTCAGCCATATTTACAATATCGGAGCGAACACCCTCCGGCCGAATTGCATGTTTCGAATTCACAAGCACGAGATTACCTTTATGTATTTGCTCTTTCATGTCCTCGCCCGACACTGCCTTGTAACCAGCATGCTTCTCGTCGTTGTTCAAAATGACAACCGGCTTCTCCTTTTTCTCGCCCAAGACTGCCGGTGCTTGCGCTATGATATATCCAATCAGGATGATACATATCAGAAAGCCCCACTTTTTCATCACTTGCTCCTCCTTCCCATCATACTTCAAGGGTAGACGAAACAATTTAAAGAAAACGCAGGGCAATTATAAAGTTTTTCTTAAATTTCACGAACGGTCTGCTGGAAAGCAGGCAAACGAACCTCAAATCTGGTGCGTACCACATCACTCACAACCGATATGACACCTTCATGCTGTTCCACAATGTTACGCGCAATGAATAACCCGAGACCCGTGCCCCCCTCTTGAGATGACCGCGCTCGATCCCCCGTATAATACATGTCAAAAATACGCGGAAGATCGTCAGGATGAATATGCCCGCCATAGTTCGTCACCTGAATAATGACCTGACCACCCTCCAGATATCCGTTGATGTCCACATACATACCATCCTTGCCATGCCGCGCAGCGTTAATCAGCAAATTCTCGAACACACGGGCGAGCAGTTCTCCGTCTCCAAATACGGTAAGATCGTTCTCCATATATAAACGGGTGACCAGATGATTTTTTTCGAAAACAGGGTAGAGCTCCTCATTCAGCTGCTTCAACAGCTCGCTCAGGTCCAGCCGCGTTTGATGCACAGGCAGTCTGCCGTAGTTCATACGTGTAATCTCAAACAGATCATCGATCAGCTTCTCCAGCCGCTGGGACTTCGCAAACGCAACCGCGGTAAAGTGCCTCACCTGCTCCTCCGTCAGTTGATCATCCTTCATTAGCAGATCCAGATAACCCAGCACGGAGGTCAGCGGCGTCCGCAAATCATGTGCCAGATTCACAACGAGTTGATCCTTGCTGCTCTCTGCGAAATCACCACGTTCCACCGCTTCACGCAGCTTCTGACTCGCCAGATTTACACTCTCCGCAATCGCACCCAATTCGTCTTTGGCTACAATCTGCACCTGATGATCAAAATCTCCGTTAGCCATATGGTTAATGCCGACAGAAATCTCCTTGAAATAGGTCACGTACGGCTTGGTAAACAAGTAGAAAAATAAAATCGCAAGCGGGATAAACAGGATCATAAACACATAAATATCCCCGATGCTTCTCATGATATGACGATACTCGGCTAGCTGATCCTCTGCCCTCACACCCATATAGTACATCTGCAGCAGCTTATACACGATAAACGTTACCACGCCAGAAGCGAGCATGCTCAGACCAAGCAGCATAATCATCGTTGTGCGAAAGCTTCTCCGTTTAGTCATTGAACGTGTACCCCACGCCCCAGATCGTTTTGATAAATTTGTTCTTGTCTACGTCTTCTCCCAGCTTCCTGCGCAGTGTGCGAATATGTACCATGACGGTATTTCCGCTTTCGAAATAAGCCTCGCCCCACACCTTTTCAAAAATACTCTCTGCGCTGAACACCTGTTTCGGATTGCTTGCAAGCAGCACCAGAATATCAAATTCCTTCGGTGTTAATTCCAGCGGTTTACCGTAAAGCGTCACGCTATGCTGGTCTGGCACAATAACAAGACCGCCTTTTTCCAGTATGGGACGCTGCGCCGCCGCTGTGGGCTGGCTGAATTGCAGGAAACGCCGCAATTGAGAATTCACGCGTGCAACAAGCTCCATCGGATTAAACGGTTTGGTCATATAATCATCGGCACCCATCACGAGCCCCGTAATTTTATCCATATCCGAGGTTTTGGCACTCAGAAAAATGATTGGAAAATGATGCTGTTCCCGTATTTTACGTGTCAATTCATACCCGTCCATGCCGGGCATCATAATGTCCAGAACAGCCAGATCAATCGCCTGTGTCTGAACTGCTTGCAACGCAGACTGTCCGTCTGATGCCGTGACGGTATGATATCCTTCTTTTTCCAAATGCAAAGCAACGAGATCCGCAATCTCTATTTCATCGTCCGCAATCAGAATCGTAATTCGCTTCATTGCTTATTTCACTCCTATATGGGATGCTGGGCATATAATACCTATGAATCTAACAGATTACTACCAGATAAACAATTAAAGCAAGGCTATGTAGAATGAACTTCTTCTACACTTTAACGAAGAGGACGGAAAAAACCTGGAAAAGCGAAGCGTTCGCCTAAAAGCTTTCTGAAAGAAAGCTGGCATCGGAAGCATACGCTTATCACCGGATTTTCCCCATTAGAGATGGGAATCAAAAAAATCTGGGGATAACAGCGATTGGAGGGTTATTCTGTCATCGGAGTGGACTGTGTAAAATTTTTGTTCAACACATATAGACTCATATATGAAAGGAAACCACACTATGAAACTGGAGCGTTTGTTAGCCATCGTGGTGCTGCTCATTAACCGTGGGCGTTTGCAGGCGAAAGACCTGGCCGACATGTTTGAAGTATCCATTCGCACGATCTATCGGGATATCGACACACTGGGCCAAGCTGGCATCCCGGTCGTAACGTATCAGGGAGCAAGCGGCGGAATCGGACTCGCCGAAGGTTATCGTCTGGATCGCAACCTGCTGACGGATAAAGACCTCGTGTCCATCGTCACCGCGCTGCGCAGTATCTCCACCTCGCATACAAATACTGCACGAGAGTTACTGGTTGAGAAGCTGAGCAGTATCGTGCCCGAAGCGAAAAATGAAGATTTTCAAGCCAGCACTCACCGCTTCATCGTAGATTATTCCACATGGACACATCCCGAAGCGCTGCAGCAGAAATTAAAGGTTATTGATCAGGGCATAGATCAGCTGCAGTGTATTCGCTTTGCCTATTGCAGTGCCGAAGGAGCACAGACCTGCCGGACGGTTGAGCCTCACACTCTTGTACTGAAAAGGCACGTTTGGTACCTGTATGCCTTCTGTCATGAGCGAAATGAATTTCGCATGTTCAAGCTGGTGCGGATGAAGGAGGTCACTCTGGATACACAGCATTTTGAACGGAAGGCCGTTAACCTTCAGGACAGACCTTGGCAGCAGGAATGGAGCCGCCCGGACAATCAGATCGGCATAACGCTGAAATTCCATTCCCGTGTCCGGCATCTGGCGGAAGAATGGTTTGGCATTGAAAATGTGCTGCCTGACGGGAACGGGTATTATATCAGTCAGGTTGCTTTCCCGGAAGATAACTGGCTGTATGGCTTTATTCTAGGCTTTGGCGCAGACGTGGAGGTGCTGGAGCCTCTGCATATTCGGGATAACGTCTGCCGCATTGCAGAGCAAATCGTGCAAAATTATAAACCCTCTGTTCAAACCTGACAGACAGCTGTCCAGTTCCTCCCCGTATACTTCAACTATGATCAGATTGAAGCTGTACCTAAACCCGAGGAGGAATGAATGATGAACGTTACGGTATGTCAAAGCTGTGGAATGCCGCTCACCAGTGCCGAACAATTCGGTACGGAGATGAATGGAAGCCCGACCCGTGAATACTGCATTTATTGTTACAAGGATGGCAAGTTTGAGCAGCCAGGTATGTCACTTGAGGGCATGGTTGAGATGTGCACCACTATTCTCAAGCAGGAAGGCATGGATGAAGAATCCGCCCGCTCGATGCTGCGCAACCAGCTGCCTTATCTGAAACGCTGGCAGTCTGCAGGAAGCATAACCCCTACAGATAAAACAGGTCCAGACGCCCCGGCATCTTCGTCAGATGCGGCTGATGCAGCAAACAATGCCACGTTCTCCAGAGAGCCTGTTCGCTATGTAACCCTGCCTGGCAAAAGACTTGCCGGACTGTCAGCACGTACGACCAACGCAATTGAGATGAGCGGCGAAGGCAGCATCGGTGCGCTTTGGGCACGTTACTTTGCCTCAGAACATATTCCGGCTCCCGAGGCTGCACGTTATGGCTGTTACTCCGATTACACAGACGGTATTGCCGGTGAATATACCATCTTGGTCGGACATGAGATCGGTGCGGAAGACTCGCTGCCTGAAGGCTTTGATGAGGTACTGCTGCCTCCCGCGACTTATGCGGTGTTTACATCGAGAACCGGGCAGATGGTTGAGGTGGTCAGTGAATTATGGGGCGCGGTCTGGGCCTGGGAACATCAAAGTGATCGCACGTTTACGGGAGATTTTGAATATTACGATGAACGCAGCCTGGACCCGGGGAATATGCAGGTGGATGTATATATCGCGGTCAAAGAACGCAGATAACACTTGGTTCAGCTTGGAGAGATCAAACAGAAACGCGGGAAACCATCAAAGCGAATAACAGAATTAAAGAATTAAAGACGTTAAGAGAAGGAACAACAGCTGCCAAGAGGTCTTGGCAGTTTTTTTACATTTTTCGAGCAGTGTACCCCGACCATAGTACCAAGTTAGTTAGCATATACCATACCTAGTTACTTGGACATATGCCTTAAAAGCAAGCACCATTGACTTCCTTAAAATTAGGACCATTCGCATAACACCTGTTTCCCTGCTCCCATCTTCGCTCTCTCATATCAGGTTCTTTATTCCTGAATTCCCTTAAAACCGTTTACATCCTGCGAATACCGGGTAAAATCACTACATCCGAGTCGGAATTGGGTGTCCATTCCCGCTCTTTCATGTAACAAGTCATATGTACCTATGCGTGAACTAAGGTGAATATATTTTATTTTGAAATGACACTACTCACTTCTCAAATACATATGAAATATACAACTCAACATAAACAAATGAATTAAACCAATACAATGATGCATGTTCATCATGCATGTAAGGAGGAACCAAGATGATCCGCATGCCTATTCAGCAAATGATCCCGTATCACCACCAATATCCACGCAACACGGCGACCGCTGCTCCGAAGAAGGAAAATGAGAACACTCAAGGCCTATCCTTCCATGAAATTTTACAGCAAAAAATGGCGAAAAAGAACGTATCCATGAATATGAGATAACGCTTTACATCTGTTCCCCCACTCCCTATACTACGGTAAAAGTGACATTTCAGGCGTGGCTGTGTTTACCTGTGACTCATTCATTGTGTGATCTCGACGCGCCTTATCGTCACCTCCACATAAAGGGGATGGCCTATGACCACAATTGCCTGTTTCCACGCACACCACTCCAACATCAGACTGATCGAGCAAGCGCTGGCTTCTTATTCTGTCGAACTGGTTCACTATGTGGACCCGGGTCTTGATCGACTCAAGCATGATGAGGATTTCAACAGCACTCTTGTTCGGGAAAAAGTAAACCAGACACTGCAATGGATGAGCCGTTGTCATGCCGATGCCATTCTTATAACGTGCACCTTGTTTGCAGTTGTACTGGAACAAATGCAACCGTTGCCGATTCCGGTAACGGGCATTGATGATTCACTTCTCGCCATGATGAGAAGGCAGCCGAAACGATATTTGCTGACGTTTACGAATCCTGCGACAGTTGAGCCGACAATGGCCCGGTATCGTGAACATCTGGATCGGCATGGAGCAGAAGAAGACAAGCCCGAGCTTGAATCCGTGCTGCTTCCAGGCCTGTTTGATATGGTCATGCGGGGGGATCAGGACGGCTATCTTGCGGCTTTGGAAGAAGCATTGCACCAGCTTGCCCTTGAACGCAAGGACACCTGCCTGGTAGCCGCCCAGCTCTCCATGGCCCCTGCCGCCGAGCAGGCATCCCTGAGTGCAGGTGTGACCATCTATACACCACTATCCTCGTTAGGCCGGAGCCTGGAGCGAGATATCGGCATTAAACAGAGGGTATAAGTGACTATGTAACGCGTTGGTCACGTTGTCATTTGTCATGTGTACCACACCTGTTCCCCTCGTACACACAAACATCTACGTTGCTACACCGTTGCACTAAACAACTGGAATTAGCTAACGTTGTCAGTCGATTGTTCAAAAGTAACTTGTTTATGGTGCATATATGGTGCTTCCAGTACTCTTAGTTAACCCACATAGCACACCGGAGCTCCATGTACCCATAAGTAACCTTTACAACGCATGGCGTGCTCTATGCACCATCAGTAACCTTTACACCGCATGACGTGCTCCATACACCCATAATTGACTTAACCTGCCTATGCGGTTCGTCTTTACATGAATCACCACAGCTACATACATGTACACTTTAAATTTTGGAGGAATGAAATCATGAAACATCTCGCTGTAGAACCTGGTCAATCCATCGGGGATATCCGGCTTGGCATGACACAGAAGGAAGTTGAACAGACAGACGCCTTCACCTTTGATCCCAAAGTGGAGTATGATGCTCAAGGCAAAGCGCAATTTATTGAGTTTTATGAAAGTGACGAGTTCAAGTGTATACTGGGTGAGCTGGATCTGCTGGGCACTGAAGCCGATACGCTTATTCCGCAATTGGACAAGATTGCCCCCTATGACCGCGAGGACCCCGAGCTTGGATGCAGTTTCCAGTTCGATGAGATCGGCCTGATTTTATGGCGTCCCGTGCCAATGACCCGAGCGGATATGCAGGAGCCCTGGTTTCAGGAGATGCCTGCCGAAAACCAGCAGGACGAGATGAAACATCTCTGCTTCTCCACAGTAGCCGTTTATACTAAAGGATATTATGACTAAATCGCTGGAGTGTCGGCAGGATGAACTGCTGTTGAATAGAGTTGATGGACGAGCAAATAGAGCAGCAGGTAGGTTGGAAAGGTGTTTGACAGGTAGTTGAAACGGGAGTTAACGGTTGGTAGTTGATAGGTAGGAACGTAGTAGGTTAGTATCCGAAGTAATTGGTTGGCGATTGATCGATGGACATAGTAGGCTAGTAGCTGAAGTAATTGGTGGGCCGTTGATCGGTGGACATAGTAGGTCAGTAGCTGAAGTAATTCGTGAGCGATTGAGCGGTGAACGTAGTAGGCTAGTAGCTGAAGTAATTGGTGGACGCTTGAGCGGTGAACGTAGTAGGCTAGTAGCTGAAGTAGTTGTTGGGCCGTTGATCGGTGGACATGGTAGGTCAGTAGCTGAAGTAATTCGTGAGCGATTGATCGGTGAACGTAGTAGGCTAGTAGCTGAAGTAATTGGTGGACGCTTGAGCGGTGAACGTAGTAGGTTAGTAGCTGAAGTAATTGGTGGACGCTTGATCGGTGGACGTGGTGGGTCAGTAGCTGAAGTAGTTGGTGGGTGCTTGACCGGTGAGGACGGAGTAGGTCAGTAAAGGTACCGCTAACGATTCCAGATGACGCTATTTGGTGCTTTTTAGCCCCGTTGGAAATGTAACGATTCCTAGAAGCGCTATTTCAGGTTTTCAGGTGTATATTTCTCGTTTTGCAGCGATTTTGGGTGTAATAACGTCGCTGTGATTCGTTAGAAATTTAACAGAGGCAAAAACGGCCAAATAAGGTTTGTAGGATTCGTTAGAATTGGGAGACGAGATTTAAACCTGCATCGGTATAAAAGTGACCCGGACTCAAGCCTACAGGCCTAATTCCGGGTCATTTTTATTTACTGGAACTGCCTTCCTTCCACTTTTACTTCTACTTCCACTTCTACTGCTACTGCTACTGCTACGATACCACAGGATACTACGGCTACCTTTTCACCTATGATCGCGTCCGGTACTCCTCGGCTTTCGCCTGCATTCCGGCGGCTACAGCCTGCTCTTCGCTCAAGCCACGGTCTGCGGCAAAGGCACGGATGTCCTGCGTGATGCGCATGCTGCAGAACTTCGGCCCGCACATGGAGCAGAAATGTGCCTCCTTCGCCCCTTCTGCGGGCAGCGTCTCGTCGTGATAGGACAGGGCCCGTTCCGGGTCCAGTGACAGATTAAACTGATCCCGCCAGCGGAACTCGAAACGCGCCTTTGACAGCGCATCATCCCGACGCTGGGCGCGTGGGTGGCCTTTGGCCAAATCCGCGGCATGTGCGGCTATTTTATAAGCGATAACCCCTTCACGCACATCGTCCTTGTTGGGAAGCCCCAGATGCTCCTTAGGTGTTACGTAGCAGAGCATGGACGTACCGAACCAGCCAATCATCGCCGCTCCGATGGCAGACGTAATGTGATCGTAGCCGGGCGCAATGTCAGTGGTCAGCGGGCCGAGGGTATAGAACGGTGCTTCCTGACAGATTTCCATCTGCAAATCGACGTTTTCCTTGATCTTGTGCATCGGCACATGCCCCGGCCCTTCGATCATCACCTGCACATCATGCTTCCATGCAATCTGCGTTAATTCACCGAGCGTTGCCAGCTCCGCCATCTGTGCCTCGTCATTGGCATCGTAGATACTGCCTGGACGCAGTCCATCCCCCAGAGAGAAGGCCACGTCATACCTTTTCATAATCTCGCAGATTTCCTCAAAATGGGTGTACAAAAAGTTCTCTTGATGATGCGCCAGACACCACGCTGCCATAATCGACCCGCCCCGTGACACGATGCCTGTCATCCGCTTCGCAGTCATCGGAATATAACGCAGCAGCACGCCGGCATGAATCGTAAAATAATCCACGCCCTGCTCCGCCTGCTCGATCAGTGTATCCCGGTACAGCTCCCATGTTAGAGCCTCAGCCTCTCCGTTCACCTTCTCCAGCGCCTGATAGAGCGGCACCGTACCAATCGGCACGGGAGAGTTGCGGATAATCCATTCCCGGGTCGTATGAATGTCCTTGCCTGTGGAGAGGTCCATCACCGTATCCGAGCCCCAGCGCACCGCCCAGGTCATCTTCTCTACCTCCTCCTCGATGGAGGAGGATACAGCCGAGTTGCCGATATTCGCATTGATTTTAACGTGAAAATGGCGACCAATCAGCATCGGCTCACTCTCCGGGTGATTGATGTTGGATGGTAGAATCGCCCGCCCGCTTGCCAGCTCCTGCCGTACAAATTCAGGCTCTACGCCTTCACGAATCGCGGCGTATTCCATCTCTGGCGTAATGATGCCCTGCCGCGCATAATGCATCTGTGTAACGCAGCGCCCAGCCTGAGCGCGCAGCGGCTGCCCCCGGAATCCGGGGTACTCCTCCGCCCCGGCTCTTCGTCCACCAGGCTTCAAGCCGTTATCCTCGGGCTTCACCGCCCGGCCTTCATATGCTTCTACATCACCGCGCTCCATAATCCAGTGATTCCGGAGCGCTGGCAGCCCTTTCCGAATATCCATCTGGAATTCGGGATCGGTCATCGGGCCGCTTGTATCGTAGACACGCAGCGGCTCATTATGCTCCACCCCTTGGGGAGTATTCGTGTCATGAAGGGCAATTTCACGCTCCGGTACAGCAATGTCCGGCCGTGAGCCCTGAATGTATACTTTGCGGCTGCCGGGGAAGGGCTGAACCCCTTCCGCCGCTCCGGATTTCTTTTCCACCGGATGACCATCGCGCCCCAATTCCTCTGTTCCGATCTGCTTCCCCGTTTCGTTACCTGTATTCATGTCTCCTGTCTCCTCCTCCGTGATTTTGGCTCCGTGTCGTTTGTACACGAATGTGTCAGCTTTGCATGGCTCACCCACCTGTCCAGAACATCCAGAGCACAGAAGCACAACAGGAATGACCCTGCGCACACAGCCGCATTGATCCAGGAGACACCTTATTATGTACAGGCAGCGTCGAATTCAGGATTGGCTTCACGATGAGTTCAGGTTATTCCATCGCTTTTGTTGTTCGTTGCTCCACCCTGTCGTCTAACCCCTGCCTCACAATCTGCGATCAGATCAAGGATATCACGAAGGCGGACGCTCAACATACGAAGCTCAACTTGCCGCTGTATATAAAAAAGCCGGTTCCGAGGGAACCGACTCATGTCCATCACTATAAACGTAAACATAGGCATCTCGCTGCAAAAACAGCATCTGCGCCTGGTTAACGTCTATAGTGTTTGTGGTCAAAAGGCCGATTACTTCCCTACGCTGGTATGATCCAGATCAGGTGCAAAGGGTCCGGAATCTCGTGCGATCCCGTCTCAGTCCGGACAATTCGGACTCCCCCAGTAACGTAAACATATTACGGCATACACGCCGCTGTTCAACTACAACGATGATGCTCAACTGGCCCCGCCGGGCCGTCCATTACAGAGTAGCTTAATCTGGTTAGAAATACAACCTTTATATTCCAGAGAATTTGTATGTTCAGATGGAACAGGAGCAAAAGCCCTTTAACACAAATTCTATTGGAACAAATATTGGAGCCAATTTCACTCCAAAAAAGTACGACAACGAATTTACGACAGCATAAGTCCCATCTGCGCTGCCGCTTCCTTCAGCACGGGTGCATACTCATGCAGTGTCTCCTGTGAGAGCCTGCTGACCGGGCCAGACACAGAAAGCGCTGCCGCAATGCTGCCCCTGCGATCCATAATCGGTACGGACACCGCAGCCGCTCCAGGCTCACGCTCTTCATAGCTCGTTGCATACCCGCTCTCCCGGATGTCTTCCATCTGCGAAAGATACACGGCCGGGTCGATAAATACGGGCCATTCCGGGCCGTTCATCAGCTCTTCGCGGTCCTCTTCCGTGGCAAATGCCATCAGCACTTTACTGGAAGCTCCTACGGAAAGCGGCAATCTGGCCCCTACAGGCGCAACCCGGCGAATGGCCTGATCACTCTGTACCGCCTGAATCCGAATCCGCTCGCTGCCGTCTCGGAGGTAGAGACTCACCGTTTCACCCAAACGATCGCGAAGCCTCTCCATTGCAGGTAACAATAGAATCGCAGGATCATCACTGCGTGACATATGGGCAGACAGCTCCCAGATGCGAATGCCCAGTCGGTACTTCTCCGTGGCCGCATCACGAATGACAAAGCCCTTATCCTCCAGCGTAGCCATCAAGCGATGCACCGTGCTTTTGTGCAAACCGATCTGGCTGGCAATTTCGGTGAGTCCAAGATCACTGCGTGTGGTAAAACATAGTAATATATCCAGCGCCCGTTCTACAGCCCGGACGGTTAACTTACGGTCTTCCATGGCATGATGCCCTCCTCATGTTTCATCACATGAAACTTGGTTACATAAATTATATGAGAAACGGTCTCATCTGTAAACCGAAAAGAGTGATGAAGCTGGCGAAAACTTGAAAATACCATGCCATTTCACATATCTCTCTTGCACCTTAATCTCCTGTAAATTTCACACTATGGAAATGTTATCTATACAACTAAAGAACTATATAACAATTGCGTAACAAATGGCGCTAATCAATTGACTTTAACTATATCGGAACATACGATAAAGATAGGAACACATTTAATTAAATCCATACTAAAGCATGACTTTAGCATCAGGATGTCTGCTTGATTTTAAGTAAAATAAATAGCTGTTGTTTGCCAGTTGTAATCGTATACTGAATTTCGCTTAACTGAATTTTAAAGGAGGGGCGTGCATGTATTCGACATCCCAGAGCGAAGCCCCGCTGCATACCAAAGTGTCCGATCTGCCCTCTTCGTTGTCACCAAGGCTGATTCGGTTTAAACATATTGTCGTAGCGTTGCTGCTCTCCGTTGTATTTTTCCTGTTGTTTTGTTTTATTGCCTTACACGGTTATATTGCATGGGTGCTTTCGAACCCTACAGTCGCACCTGTTTTCTCGAATCCCATGCAGGCCAAAAACATGAAATACGAGGATATCACCTTCCCGGCAGCAGACGGCAGCCGCACAATGCAGGGCTGGTATATTCCAGCTAGTAATGACTCGGGTAAAACGATTATTTTCAGTCACGGATATGGTGCCAACCGCGAGGAAACCTGGGTGCCGATGTATGATCTGGCCCACTACGCACACCAGCTCGGGTTCAATGTTGTGATGTTTGATTACGGCTTTGCCTCTCAAATCAACAGAGCTGTAGCTACAGGCGGCAAAGCCGAGTCACAGCAGCTGCTTGGTGCTATTCAATTCGCGAAGCAGCGCGGAGCGCAGGAACTGGTCGTATGGGGATTCTCCATGGGAGCAGGCACCGCTTTGCAGACCGGATTGCTGACGAATGAAGTAGATGCCATGATTCTGGACAGCACGTTCCTGCTGGAGCCGGACACGCTCTACCATAACATTCATAATCAGATCAATCTGCCGCGCCAGCCTACACTGGAGATTATGAAGCTGCTCTTCCCTGTGCTGAACGGGACAGGTCTGCAACAGATTCCGTATCAGGAAGTGAAGAAAAAGGACTATTCGTTCCCGATCTTCTTTATCCACGGTACGGAGGATGAGAAGGCTCCTTATCCAATTGCTGAACAGCTTGCCGCCAATCAGACCAATCCATATTCGGAGGAATGGATCGTGAAGGACGCGCATCACGAATTGATTTTCAGGGAGCATCCGAAGGAATATTTACGCCGTGTTTCGACTTTCCTGAGTCATGTGACCAAGACCAGCAGTGACGATGTGCAGCAAACCGCAAGTAATAATGTGCGTTGAGCTACTAATTTATAGATGAACTTTGTTAGCGTGGTCCACGCTGCAAAGCTCAGTGAACGTGTTCAGAGCCCCGAAGGGGCTCTTTTTTTGCATGCACATAGGACAACACGCCCCCGGAATATACTGTTGTGAATGAGCTATATAAGCTGAACTATTTATCTACACGTGAACGGAGAGGACAAAAAAACTGAAAAAGCGGAGCGGTCGCCTGAAAGCTTTCTGCAAGAAAGCTACACCGGAAGCATACGCTTATCACTGGATTTTCCCCTTTGTAAAAGGGAATTCAAAAAAATCTGGGGATAACCGCTACTCTCCAGGTTGTTCTGTCATCGGAGTGGATGGTGTAAAATCCTTAGTTCAACTTATATAGCATAAATGAACGTAGACTGCGTGGAATGATGAAAGTTTACTTGATGATCGCTTCATGATTGCTTGATGAAAGCTTGTACGATGAATTAATAATTAAAAATGCAGGATTGGAGGTCCACTGAATATGAACTGCGACGAATATGGCCGTCTGCTGCCTTTGCGGACACTGGAAGAAATCCGTTTCTGGAAGGAGCAGGAGAAAGAACATACCCTCCTGATTCGGGCACTGGTGCCTGACCTGGAGCCTGCTTATGTGAAACTGCTGGAGGAATGGGAGGCAGCCTTTGCGAGCAGCGAACGAGCAGCGAATCAGCTGATCAAGCAGCTGCTGCCCGCAACCCATCCGCCGGCTCCCTATATCGTGCGCTGCATTGATCAGCTTGTCTCGGCAGCTCAGGATCAGTCCAGGGCGTTTATTAAACAGCTGTATGTCATGCTGGAGCAAAGCGCCGCTGTACGTGCGCTACCACTTGCTCAAACTGTAATTCTGCATATCATCCGTGAATCAGAGTATTTCCTGGGGGTACTTGAAACCTTGAGCCAGCCCGGCATCCTGCGCGAAGCATCATCATCCACGCTGCTGGAGAACGCACTGCACAGCACCCGTTCAGATGACAACAAGGAGGTTTGGCGTGAAGCCAAAGAAACTCAATCCAGTTCCACTATTCAGACAAATTCAGCTCCCACTTCTACTGCACAGGCGCAATCTGCATCCTCCCAGCCTTCTGCTGGCGGCAGTGCTTCAACTGAGCCTTTAACGAGTGCTTCCACGGTTAAAGAAAAGCCGGTTCCCATTGGCGGGCATACGCTGCCTCCCCTACCTTACGCGTACAATGCACTGGAGCCGCATATTGACGAACTGACGATGCGTATTCACCACGACAAACACCATCAATCCTATGTGGACGGACTGAATACGGCCGAGAAAAAGCTTGCTGAATCTCGTAAAAAGAACAATTTTGAGCTTGTCAAGCATTGGGAGCGCGAGCTTGCTTTTAACGGGGCAGGGCACTATCTGCATACGATCTTCTGGACTATTATGAACCCCGCAGGTGGCGGCAAGCCTGACGGCATGCTCGCAGAGCAGATCAAACGTGATTTCGGCAGCTACGAGGCGTTCAAAAATCAATTCACCGAAGCGGCCAACAAGGTCGAGGGCAGCGGCTGGGCGATGCTTGTGTGGAGTCCGCGAGCGCATCGCCTGGAGATTTTGCAGGCAGAGAAACATCAGAACCTCTCCCAATCCGACATCGTACCGCTCCTGCCGCTGGATGTCTGGGAACACGCCTACTATCTCAAACATCAGAACGAACGCAAAAAGTATATCGAGGACTGGTGGAATGTCGTCTACTGGCCTGCTGTAGCCGAGCGTTACGAAGCCGCACGCAAGCTGTTGTGGCCGCCTTATTAAGCGCGAGCGGGGCATATGTAGTATAAGAATACGATAACAAACTATTTTAAATTTAAAAGAGATATCCCCAGTCGAAAGACTGAACGATATCTCTTTTTTAAATGCAATGCGCATCTCCACCACATGTACGCGCAAAATCCGTATGTTTTATTCTTTAATGGATGCTGCCTCGATGGCTTGATAAGCCCAATGCGTATCAGAAACATCAGACCATGCTTTTATCGCTGCTGAAGCCGGCTGAAGACCGATTAACTTGTTGATCATGGTCACAGCTTCAGCACGTGTCACAGGTTGTTCTGGACGGAAGGTGCCATCCGTATAACCTGTAAGCACACCTGCTGCATTCAGTCGATTAATAGCTTCCTGTGCCCAATGCTGCTGTACATCCTTGAATGCCGCTGCTGCATCGGAGGCTGCTGTCTGCTCTCCCTTCAGCATATGCTGCAGCACATTTGTCAGCTCCGCCCGGGTGATTGCCTGCTCCGGTTTGAAGCTGCCATCTGGATATCCTTTGACATAACCAGCCTGGACCGCAGCCATGATGCTGCTCTCTGCCCAGTGATTTGCTTTTACATCCGCAAACGATGCTTCGCTCTCCGCTTCTGCAGTACCTGTTACTCGAATCATAAGTGCAGCCATCTCTGCACGTGTTACGAAACGCTCTGGTTGGAAACGTCCGTCCGCATAACCGCGAATGTAAGGCTGTGCTTGTGTGGTCTGACCTGCCCAGTCCTTAATCCGAACGACAGAGAATGTACTGAACTGATCCACATGAATCTCAATGCCTTGCTGATTGTTATCTTTGTTCAATGTCACAAGTTTACCATGCACCAATTCCTTGGTGCCGCTGCTATGTTCAATGTACACACCCAGGTCCGCAGGGTTAACTCCTGCAAGCTGTTTGCTGTCCACTGGCAGTACAAGCGTGACTGGACGGCTTTGCAGATTGGTTTCAATCGTCATAGGACGGCCCAGCACCTGAATATTTTTCGTTCCTGCGGATTGAATAAGGGTCTCGTTCGCCAGCAATCTTTGTTCAATTGCCTCACGTGACTCCTGTTTCTTTACCGGAACCAAACGGAAATACACATCGTCCGTTCTGTCTTTCAAAGAAGCAGCCGGAATGCTTACTTTCACGTTCGGATTAGAGATGACCAGCTCAATTCCTTGCTCTGCAAATAATATCACCGATTCACGCGCCAGCTTCACATCCCACTGAGAGACTTCATCCTTCACATCCGGAATTCGGATAACTGCCGTATGCGAGCCTGTTTTTTTCAATTGATCAATAACGGATTGCGCTTTGCTTTGGTTCAAAATAAGCTCGTCTTTAATCGTGCCATCTGTTCCACGAGTCCGGCTGAGTTCCAAGGAATCAATGGTGGAAGCCTGTTCGCCATTCGCCACATCCACCTTGATGATCTCCTTCTGCGGAGCGGTGGATGGAGCTGTTGAAGAAGATGTTGATGGAGAAGGTGATGGGGTCACAACCACTTCACCGCCGCCGCTGCTTGGAGCTTGAGGAGTTACGGACACCGACACTTTAAAATCTGATGCACCCGAACCGTTTGAAGTTCGAACAGCAAATACGTAAGGCAAACCGTTCGTTAGATTCGAAACGGTGTACTGCAGTGCATCCATCGGTCCTGCCACTTTAACCCAATGCTCTGGATTCTGCGGGGCACCACTACCCTGATACATATAAACAACGTACTCTTCTATTTCGGGTACACTGCTCCAATCCAACTTGACTTGTCCATTGCCAGCCTGCGGGGTAAGTGTTGCGGGTGCTTCTGGCAAACCAGGTGTAACTACATTGGAAACGACATAGTCGGACTCCGTATGATCATCATTAAACGTAGATTTAACTGCAAAAATATAAGGCAATCCATTCGTCAAGCCATTGATTACCTTTTCACTGTTTAACATGTTTGTAATGTCAATCCAGTTATCAGGGTCTACTGGTTCTTTAGAACCCTGATACATATAAACAGTATCAGTAACTGAAAGATCCGAGTTCCAGCTAATTTTCGCCTGAGCATTACCCGCAACAGCTTTTACATTGGTAGGAGTAAACGGGGAGCCTTCAAGGGTTTGGAATTGCTGATACCCCAGATCAACCAAATCGACTGAATTGTTACCGGGATCATCAGCTGTAAAATATACAGCATAATCAGTCAAGGGAGATAAGTGATTGAAAAACAGGTCCTTCTCTTCCTCTGCCTGTAAATCAATATAAGTTCCTGCAAGTGTTGCATTTGCCTTGATTGTATCCAGTTCAGGCCTTGGGCTCAGCCAGTCTACTATACGAATCTCATAATATAGACGTGCACTCTCCGTTAGCTTTACACTTGATTTAAATGTTGATGCAGTAACCTTTACATCTATAGGATAATTAGGAGCACCACGAACAAAGTCTATTGCAGCAGCTGCACCTGCTTTCCCCACAAAATAAGAATGATCTGTCATACCAAGTGCCAAAACAAAAATGAATAATAGTTTCATTGGACGATTTATCCATACCAGCTTATCGGATATTAATCTTCTCATCTCTTAACCTTCCCTTCGCGGTGGTTTTTGGATGAGTATACTAGTGGATTCTGAACATTTTCTGAACAAAATTCGACAAAACACGCATTAAACCATTGTTATTCGCAGCAGGTTCAATTTGTACAACAAAAAAGGCGAATCTCTTAATAGAGATTCACCTCATAATCCACTTCATATTACACTCCATACATAAGATAGCTATGTTAAGAAGCGCAGCCCTCACATGCTACATAGTTGTCGCCAACCTGTTTGCTAATCGCAATCAGATCGCCGAGCTTGATATCGGACTCCTCTGTGAACTCCAGATCGGCGATACGTGCCACAATCAGGGCAGCAGCCTCTTCTTTGCTGGTTGCCATTTGGCTGAACTCTGACTTTTCACCTGTTGAAATGACTTCATACAGGTATGTATATCTCAATGTTTCCACTCTAATCCTCTCCTTCCGAAATCACATCATACCATCTCTGTTACCCAATTCCAAGCCTGATGAAAAAGAACTCAGTCATATCGCGATTTCATCTGTCCTGCCGTCACTTGCACTTCATCCACATGAACAGAAAGCACCCGCTCCGTCTCGGCATGCGGATACCTGCTGCGCAGCGTGCGCACCAGAGATGCCGTATACGCCGCGGTCGAAGGAATGCCTGCCAGCTCCTGCAAACTTGCCATCGTGCCGGGTTTCACCTCCGGATATCCTTCTGCCGCTCCGCCCGAGGCTTCATCATAAAATCTGCGAACTGCTGCCGCAAGCTTATCTCCCTGACCCTCCACAATGATAAACGCAGTAATAATGTAAGCTTTTGCCTGCCGCCGCTGAGCGATACCGCAAAATTTCAGTCCACCCACGCTGACATCATAATCCCCGGGACAGAAGGCTCCCTGTACTTCTCCCGTCTGCGCCTGAGCTGACCAAGGAGTTAATGACTCGGCAATGATTGAAGCCATCTCGCGAAAATCATCATGGATATTGATGGCATGCCCCGGATTAGGCAGAATTAGCGACACATTCACAACTCCCGGATTCAAAGGAACGGCCGCTCCACCTGAAGGCCGCACACATACAGCAGCCCCCTCACCTCGAATACGCTCCATCGCTTCAACTGCAAGAGGCAGTCTACGGTCACGCAGCCCGGCTACAAAGGCATTCGGGTGACGCCATATATGAGCCACAGGCAAATGTCCTGACCCCACTCGTCTGCACATGACTTCTTCCCATGCAAAGGCGTCAAGCACACTGCTTCCACGGCGCATCAGCGGTGTTTCCCATATCTGCAAGCGCAGCGACGAATGCTTGGCAGCAGCAATCCTGTGTTCAGCCGAACCATTCTTCCCCGGTTCAGGCCGTTGATCGGATTGGGAAGGTATACTCATCATCCATAACCTCCGACTGTTGAATTCATGCTTCATTACAACATAACCGGCACATCGTGCCAGGCATAACGTTATATATAAATAAGCCGGTTCCCCAAGGAACTCGGCTTATCCAACCTTACTCTTTTATCAAAGACAGAAACTCCGCACGTTGTGCAGGGTTATCACGGAAAGATCCACGTACAGCCGAAGTTACGGTCTTGCTGCCAGGTTTCTTCACGCCACGTGCGCACATGCACAAGTGCTCGCCCTCAACCACGACCATCACACCATGCGGCTCTACAGCCTCTGTCAGGATGTCGGCAATCTGAGAGGTGATGCGCTCCTGTACCTGAAGACGGCGTGTTACCGCTTCGACCAGACGTGCCATCTTGCTCAGACCAACAATCTTGCCGCTCGGTACATATCCAATATGTACTTTGCCGAAGAATGGTGCCATATGATGCTCACACTGGCTGTAGTACACGATATCTTTAACGATGACCAGCTCTTCGTGATTCTCGTCAAAGGTGACACCCAGCACGTCACGGGGATCAACCTCATATCCGCCAAAAATCTCTTCGTACATCCGGGTTACCCGTGCAGGCGTTTCCAAAAGCCCTTCACGTGTGCTATCTTCGCCAATCAATTTGAGAATCTGTTCGACATGATACTCGATCTTCTCCCGATTGTCGGATACTTTGGAATTCAAATAATCTTTAACGCCAGCCATTGCCAAGCGCCTCCTTTCGAACCACATCATGCAAGCGGTTTAACCGCCTACAGCTATTATTTTCGGCGGCCCGAGCTTTTACGCGCAGGATGTTGACTCGGCTGAGGCATTTTCGCACCTGGCTGCTGATTCTTCATCATCTGCTGGGCACGCTGCATTTGCTTGCCATTCAGGTTATAGCCCATCTGCTTTGCCATCTTCTGCAGCATCTCAGGGTCGCTTTGCATTTTCTCGAGCTGTTTACGCAGGTAGAACACCCCGATGAAAAATCCACCGACCAGACCCACAATCAATGTAATAATCGGTATTACAATATTCATCTCTTAGACACCTCTGTATGCAATCTAAAAAACCTGGTGATCTGTGCCAGTAAACATCATGATTCATGATCAATTATCTCGATAATGCATACATGACACCGACCGGATTTCCTGAGAGTTATCATAGCATTTCCACACGCCGTGAGCAAACGCATTTTCCAGATAAATGGCTTAGATCAGCACACCTTCAATAAAGACCGTCGTCTGCTTGGCCAAATCCACCTCTATGACATCCAGGGAAAAACGTGTGCTGCCCCGTGCCACCCGAATAACTGGCCTGCCCGGCAGTCCTCGATGCTGACGGACGATAACACCGGTTTCCTTGGTAGACAGCCGGACAGCCGTCCCGTTGGGATACACGGATACGCTTTTGTTAAACTCAATCAGAATATCCCGATCCAGCTTTGTTCCCGACATGGCCATCATCTCTTCACACGCTTCGTGTGGAAGCAGACTGTTACCCGACAGACCGTTGATCAGATTATCGTAGATGTTGGCTGCACTGACGATTTTGGCAAACAGATGTATGTCCTTACCCGTGATGCCTCTAGGGATTCCACTTCCGTCTACATGCTCATGATGCTGCAGTGCAGTATGTGCAACAAGCAGACTGAACTCCCGCTTGTTCTTGATTACTTCGAAGCCGCGCCAGGTGTGGTGCAGCTTTGAAGTAGCACTGCTGCCAGACGGCTCGCCTACTTTTCCAATGTCATGCAGCAGTGCGCCTACAGCCAGATCCTTGAGCTGATTATAATTGAGGCCCATATTCAGTCCGATCACCGATGACAACAAACATACATTCATGGCATGAACATACTGTGCATTATCCTTGGTGCGGATATCCGTTAACTGAACGAGCAGCTCACGCCCGTTCAGCACATCATTCAGCAGCTTGTCGATGCTGAGTGAAACTTTTTTCGGGCTCCACTCTTTTCCGGACCTCACCGCTTCAAGCGTTACGCTCATCTCATTAATAATGGCCCGTTTCGTAGCTTCATCCAGAATATCTTCTATCTCTACGTCTTTATATGCTTCATCCTGGATGTACAGCGTGGTAACCCCGATACGCTTCAGCGTATTGACCATAAACACGGTGAGCTGGACTCCGGCAGACAGCAAAACCGTACCGTTGCTTGAATATACTGTCTTGCCCAGAATCTCTCCCGCCTCCACGCTTTCCACGTTTACATACTTCATGAACGTCCCCCGCTCTTACGTTTGCTGCTCCAATGTGAGCAATTGCTCTTTGGTTTGCAGACCGCCTACGTAACCCACCAGGGTGCCATCTTTACCGCTCATGCGATGACAGGGAATAACAATCGGAATAGGGTTCTTGCTAATGGCATCCAAAACTGCGCGTACAGCCTTGGGCCGGCCGATCTTTTCCGCAACCTCTTGGTGAGTTAAGGCTTCTCCATAAGATATATCGGACAGAACCTGCCAAACCTGTAGCTGGAATGCAGTCCCATAGCGCTCAAGCTGCAAGTCGAACGTCTTTCTTTCCCCTGCAAAATACTGCCGCAGCTGCTTGGCAGCTTCGCTCAGCTTCTCTTCATTTCTCTCATATCGGTATTCACCGATCCAGGTACGTGCCCACTGCTGCAGGTGCGCTTCCCGTACATGGAAAGCCCCAAAATCAATATGGCACAGTCCCTCATCGGTTGCGCACAACGTAAGTGTACCGATTGGTGTGAGCAGCTCATCATAATATACAGGCTTGCCGTGAAGTCCAGTCACCGGTGACGGCTTCCATGCAGCGGCTCCCCCCGGCTTGTCTGTAGATGCAGACTGCTCACCATTTGTTTCCGTTGTACGCTCAAGCTCGCCTTCGCTCTTGCTCTCCAGCTTGCTTGCATTACCAGCCTGCGGCTGTTCGGGTAAGGCAGTGGACGACATCAGTCGCTCCTTGGCCTTCTGCAGCATACTTAGCACGTTACCATCTTGTTCGATCGCGGCAGCTTCCCCTATAGCTCTCATGGCGTCTTCTCCTCCAATTCTGCCCAGCGCCCAGGCGGCGGTTCCCCGCAGCTCTGGACGCGGATCACGCTTCAGTACCTGTGTTAATTTGGGTACAGCGCTTTTGTCTTTGAAATTGCCCAGTGCAATGACCGCATTACGCTGAATCGGCTTTTTGCCCCGCCATGAGGCGGAGCTTTGACCGAAGCGTTCTTTGAACTCACGGTTGCCAATATCCAGCAACGGCAGCAGCAAAGGCTTTACAACCTCCGGATCGGGATGAAACTCGGGATGGTGATCCCAGTTTTTGCCCCGATTTTTCGGACAAACAATCTGACATGTATCACAACCGTACAGACGGTTGCCTATTTTCAGCATAAACTCCTCATCCAGGAACCCTTTGGTCTGGGTCAGAAAAGAGATGCAGCGCTGCGCATTCAATTGGCCTGGGCCAACCAGCGCACCTGTAGGACAGGCATCAATGCATTTCGTGCATTCCCCGCAATCCTCAGTCACAGGCGTATCCGGCGGGAACGGAATATTCGTCACAAGCTCACCAAGGAATATCCATGAACCGAATTTCGGCGATATAATCGAGCAGTTCTTGGCACTGAACCCGATCCCTGCCCGCTGCGAGACCGCACGATCTACAAGTGCTCCCGTGTCCACCATGCTTTCGATCATCGCTTCCGGCACACGCTCGCGGATAAAGTTGACCAGCTTGTCCATCGCCGTGCGCAGCACCTGATGATAGTCCTGCCCCCACGCCGAACGGGCAAAAATGCCGCGGTACGCGCCTGGCTCCGACTTCGGCGGATTTATCATTTTGGACGGATAAGCCACGGCTATGGCAATCAGGGAAGCAGGCTCGCCGCCTTGAAGGGCGGGATGCACTCTTTTTTCAATATCCGGCTCCTCAAAGCCTGACGCATACCCCTTATCGCGAGACTGCTCCAGCAGTGATTTCAGTGACACAAACGGATCAGCTGAAGCAAATCCAATATCATCTATGCCCAGTTCCGGGCCTGCCGCCTTGATCTCCTGCTTTAACGTCTCCCATACGGAGGCGGCCTGTGCTGCCCCGGTCCGTACGCTCGTCATTTCCTCTTCCCTCTCTTCTATCAGGCACGTAATCGGTAAACAAGGAACGCCCGTCTCACTGAGGGAGATCAGGCGCTTCGCTATATATACCTATATATCTTGCATAAAGTGCATTTACAGCCTACGTGCCCGTATGGTTAAACGCAAAATGCGCTCTGAAGTTGTTGTGCTCCAACAATTTACAGCTTTTTCATCTCCGAGAATGGCCAGAAAATAAACTCGGCTTTGCCGACAATTTCACTGGAAGTGATGCTTCCGAATATGCGGCTGTCCTTGCTTTTGCCTTCATGACGATTATCTCCCATTACGAAATAATGATCCGGCTCCAGTGTAATCGGCCCGAAATCCGGGTCCTGCACCTCAATGTCGGTATAACTCTCCGCCTGCTTCACGCCATTTACATATAAAAGGTGGTCCTTGACCTCAATCGTATCTCCCGGCAGACCAACAATACGTTTCACCAGATAATCCTTCCTGCCCACACCTTCGCTTGGATCACGCAGCACAATGACATCCGACCGGGCCGGCTCGTCGAAATGATACACCATCTTGTTCACAAACAGACGATCGCGCTCCACCAGCGTTGGCTGCATGGACTGCCCTTTGACCATCGACAGGTTAAACACAAACAGGTTCAGCAGCATCATGATTACAAACGCAACCACAATCGTCTTCACCCAATCCCACAGCTCGGCTGTCCACGACTTTCCTGATGGCCCAGGAGCAGATTTCCGGTCGGGTTCCCGCTCCTCCATGGTTGAAGGCTCTATCGAAGAAAAATTGGAATTCAAAGAGACACCTCATTTATCAGTTTGTAGATTACACGTGTAACCCAAGGTCATACTCCCTTTCAGTCTACTCTATTTGGAAGTCCGAAACAATTGGAGATGCCCACCAGCAAACGCAAAACACACTCTCTTTAATACACGTTCCGGGAAAAATAAAACAGGGAGGCATCACTGGCGCTGCCTCCTCAACAAATAGAAAGGCATATCCATCACGCCATTGATGCGTGAACAGATATGCCTAATATGAAATAAAACTCTTATATTTCTTTGTCTAACTACACCGAATTCACCTGCACCGATTAAGCCTTGGACAAAATACTAAGTTTCTGGAAAGCACTCAGAATCTTATTGGCACCATACCCCATTGCTTCGTACAAAGGCATGGCTGCTTTGTTATGCTCATCACCGGCCACCCAAATCTGGCTGACTTTGCGCTGCTGGAACCGCTGCTCCATAGCCTCGACAAGTGTTTTGCCGACACCGCGGCGACGATAGTCTGGATGAACCGCAATACGATAGATGCATCCCTGGTTTTGATCAATCGTACCGATCAAGGCGCCGACGAGGTCTCCCTCTTCTTCCGCAACCATGATCAGGTCAGAATCCCATGACAATTGACGGGCAAACGGGCCCATCGTGTTCTCATAACACTCTTCCGATAGCGCAACCTGGAGAAGCTCCGTCATCTGGCTTGCATCACTCAACTGAAAGGAACGAACGTGCATGTCTTAAATCTCCCTTTTCGTTAGCTTAGATGAGGTTTTACAAAAAAGGGGGTCCCCTTTTACAAAAAACCCGATGTTCATATAATGACAAAAAACGAGAAAATACCGCTTCTTCGTCAATTAAACCATACTTTACTCCATAAAACACGCATTTTCTTCTGAAAGCGCTTTATTGTAACCGTTTACATTGAGATGAGTACAATTTTAACGATTTTTTTCGCCAAAATCTCATAATATTATTCATAATGGGTAAAATATGTTTGTTATCTCTGGCCTGGATTTTCATTAACGGTTCTGGATACTTAATAAACAAAAATGTTGATTAATTATCCCGAATGCGGTTTAATAATAGAGGCAAGGGTATTATTACATATGTACCTTAACAACCAATTACAAAATCTCAGGAGGTATTTCACTATGGCTTTTCAATTACCAGCACTTCCTTACGCTAATGATGCACTGGAACCACATATCGATGCACAAACGATGGAAATCCACCACGATCGCCATCACAACACTTACGTAACTAACTTGAACGCAGCTCTGGAAAGCGCTCCTGAACTGCAAAACAAAAGCTTGGAAGATCTGATTGCTAACCTGGACAGCGTACCGGAAAGCATCCGCACAGCGGTTCGCAACAACGGTGGCGGACATGCCAACCACAGCTTGTTCTGGGAAATCATCGGACCAAACGGCGGCGGCGCACCTACAGGTGACATCGCAGCAGCTATCGACAGCGAACTGGGCGGCTTTGACAAGTTCAAAGAAGACTTCGCTAAAGCAGCAACTACTCGTTTCGGTTCTGGCTGGGCATGGCTCGTTGTAGGCAAAGATGGCAAATTGTCCATCACTAGCACGCCTAACCAAGACAGCCCGCTCTTCGAAGGTCTGACTCCAGTTTTGGGTCTGGACGTATGGGAGCACGCTTACTACCTGAAATATCAAAACAAACGCCCTGATTACATCTCCGCTTTCTGGAACGTAATCAACTGGGATGAAGTGAACAAACGTTACGCTGCAGCAAAGTAATTGCTGTTCAAATAGAAGAGCCTGCATCGGTCCTTTAGGATCAATGCAGGCTCTTTTTGATCTATGCCGAGCGGCGGTGGGCTGACATGCAGGGATACGTCTGGGCAGGGAGTGGCAAGCGCGTCGGCGCAGGAGGTGCTTGGTCCGCACCACGAACGCGCGCGATTATGATGCTTTTTTTGAACATCTGTAAGTTATACTCCGACGCTGAATGCCCGACATCCCTATAATACGCAGCAGACCGCAACCTCTCTCTCCACCCTCACCTTCTAGCTTACATACGTGATACCTCCACGGCACCTCCACATCATCTTCCGCTGCGCTAACGATTCCTAGGAACGCTATTTGCCCGTTTTTCGGCCTTTCAAAATTCTAACGATCTCCAGAAACGCTATTCACCCATTTTCGGCTCTAAGATGCTCCTGATGAGCAATTTTGAACCAAATAACGTCTCTCAGAATCGTTAAAATTTCGAGCCCCAATATTTCAGCGAAATAAGGTGTCTGGGGATCGTTAGCGCTAACCGACTTAGGATATTCTTGCCCAATACAGCCTGTCCATCCATTTGCTTTACTTAGTTACTTTCACACCCAACTCACTCGCAAACTGTACTGATTACTTGCCTACTGTGACTCCTTTGCACATCAGAGCACGCAGAGTAAAATTCCTTGGTTACTTTTGTGCTGTTGCTCGTTCGCATACACTATCGCTTATTCGCATTCCGCAGCATGCTTGCACACTTCTTTGGTTGCATCCTCACCGCGAATCACACGCGGAGTATCGTTGCGACGCAAAGGTCGGGCTGCAGCGGCTGGGAATTCCTTGGTTACTTTTGTACTTCACCCGTCCGCGTATGCTATCGCTTATTTGCACACAGCAGCATACTCGCATACTCCTTGGATGCATTTTCACCGCGAAGCGCACACGAAATATAAATCCTTGGTTACTTTTGTGCGGCTCGTTCGTATACTTTATTGTTTATTTGCAGACCGCAGCAGATTTACGCACCGCAGCTCTTGTATACTTCATTAGTTGCATTCTCATGATTCAGCTAATTCATCATAAGCCCCGGCGAAATAGTTGCGAAGCAGCTTTAGAAAGACGTTTGGAAAAGCCAGCTTCTCCATGTCTTCCGGGCCGATCCATAGATAAGTGAGGCCGTCGCCTTTGCCTGTCAGCACTTCCTGTGACGCGTTAGCGGTGGTGGAGACTGACAACGGCTTATTATGTTCAAGGAGTGAGCCTGATTGGCTCTCCGTGTAGGCTGTGCCTGGTGCTGATACATCTGCCGCTGCAGAAGTAAGCTCAGCATCCGCTTTGGGTTCAGCGGAGATTTGCGTAACAGCAGCCGCTGAACTTGCCTGTGACGCCGCCTGAGCATCGTAGGCGGCTCTTGCTTCCGCGGCGATCAGCGGAAGCTCACTGCCCAGGTCCTGCTCGGTGCACTTATACACCTGCAGGCTCCAGACAATATGGCTGAACACATGCTCCGCATGGGTAGCCAGCCCTTCCGGGCGGGCAGCGAAGCCTTCCGCCCACAGACTGCCAGCCAGCAGCGCCATGGCCGGCTCATCCGCCAGCGGTGCTGCCGCCTTACCCGCTGCGGCAGGCGCCGCCAGCACATGCGGCAGCTCCCACATCCGGGCCAACAGACCCGTTTCCGGGCGCTGGCGCACAAGCACACGGCCGCGATGGACACCGCTGCCTTCCACCAGGGCAACCAGCCGCTGCTCAGGACGCGGCGGCTTGGCTTTGGTCTTGACCGGCAGTGTAAGCTCTCTTCCGGCAATTCTGCCGGAACATTGCTCCATCACCGGGCAAGTCAAGCAGTGCGGCGCTTTCGGTGTACACACCAGCGCCCCAAGCTCCATCAGCGCCTGATTGAAATCACGCGCCCGCCCTTCAGGGATGAGCTCTGTCGCGAGCTCCTCCATCAACACCCGGGTGCTGCCCTTCATAATATCCTCATCAATGAGGAAATAACGGGATAACACCCGCATAACATTGCCATCCACCGCTGGCTGCGGCTGGTTGAAGGCAATGCTGAGAATGGCCCCGGCAGTATACGGGCCGACCCCTTTTAACGCAAATACACTCTGCTTGTCCTGCGGCATCTCTCCCCCGTGCAGCTCCATAACCTGCTGCGCAGCTGCCTGAAGATTACGTGCACGGGAATAATATCCGAGTCCTTCCCAGTTTTTCAACACCTCTTCCTCCGGCGCTTCTGCAAGTGCCTGCACAGTCGGAAAATTCGTAATAAAACGGTTAAAATACGGGATCACCGTATCCACCCTTGTCTGCTGCAGCATAATCTCGGAAACCCATGTAAAATACGGATTATTGTGGCGGCGCCACGGCAAATCCCGGCGATTGATCATATACCAATCCAACAGATTCACACTGAAATGACGTTTCTGTTCTTGTAAACCCATAACTTCTTCCTTTCCTCTATCCACGATTCATCCCAAATAACGACTGCATTATCAATGAGCAATGACTCAGTGATACACCATCTTGCACGATCGATAAGAATAAGCCTTGCTTTTATCAAACACATCATCATGTGCTGCTTTACGCATCCTGCATGCCAAGCAACAGGGGTAAGACATAAGTTCGCTACACCCCTTGCTATAACAAGCTATTCATCATTTGTCCCCATCCCTATAACTTGTCTCCATCTCTATCACTGCACCTGCTCCACAATGGCAAATGCTGCAGCCAGTTCTGTCTGATGTGTGATGCTGAGATGAATTTCATACTGTTTACCATATGGAAGCTGCAATCGCTCCCAGGCTTCGCTGGTCAACGAAGCAACGGGACGGCCGGATGCATCAGGCAGCACTTCAATATCCGTAAAACTCATAACAGCCCCGATCCCGCAGCCAAATGCCTTGGACACGGCCTCTTTAGCCGCAAAACGACCAGAAACAAACTCGGCCATCCGTTTGCCGCGATGAGCTGCAATATCACGTTCGGCCGGGGTCAAAATACGCTTCATAAATGCCTCACCATGCCGGCTAGACAGCAGTTTCCGCATCCGTCCAATCTCTAATATATCGTTGCCGATGCCATATATCACAATGCTTCACCCGCTTAATTGTTTAGGCTGTTTAAAGATAACTGCCCTATCCTATCATTGCGAAACTTCTAGAGCATATATTCGAAACTTTCTGATCGAATCCTTCAAACCTTTCCGAACACGTATTCTATTGTAGCAGGAGGCGTGCAGGGATGCGAGTTTCCATTTTGCAAATATCCAATTTCCCCAAAAAAAGCAAAAAGAGCCGCTGCCCTAGGCATGACTCCTTTTTGAACAGAAACATATTACACATGTCTCCGCTCTTGGAACATATCGTTTTGGTGCACATGTATTCGATGCACATGGTTAGGATTACAGTGGATGCATGCCACTTCACCATTTATGGCAGCTGACCAGCCTTCACCCGGATTAGATACCAGGAATGGCATTACGCTTGTGATGTGTACGTTTGTAAAAGGCTTCCAGGCGCTCTTGCGCGGCAGGGTCGATCTGCTTGCCTTCAAGGTAATCGCTGTTTGCTTCGTATGAAATACCCAGCTCATCCTCATCGGTTTGACCTTCCCATAGTCCGGCAGAAGGAGCTTTGTCCAGAATGGATTGCGGAACCTTCAGGTAAGCAGCAAGCTGACGCACCTGACGTTTGTTCAACGTGCTTAGCGGTGTGATATCTACAGCTCCATCGCCCCATTTGGTATAGAAACCTGTAATCGCTTCGGACGCATGATCTGTACCCACAACAAGCAGGTTTTCTTCAAAAGAAAGTGCATATTGCATCACCATACGTGTTCTTGCTTTTACATTGCCCTTGCCCTGATGCGTCATATGACGCGGACTGCCCAGAGACTTGAAGCCCTGCTCCACTTCCAGCGCAATTTCATTCACCGCATCTTCAATATTGGTTTCGACCACATATTTCAGATCAAATGCTTTGGCTACAGCGTAGCTGTCCTGAATATCCGCTTGCTCTCCATAAGGCTGGAATACGCCAAGCGTTTTGTACTCTTGATTGTTCTCTGCAGTAAGCTCGTCCGTAGCCTGTTTGCACAGCGCTGCAGCGACTGCACTATCGATTCCGCCACTGATCGCGATCAGCAGCCCTTTGGTACCGGAATTTTTCACATACGTTTTCAAAAAGTCTACACGCTTGCGCACTTCCTCGGCTTCATCAATGCTTGGTTTAACCTTCAATTCAGCGATGATCTGTTGTTGCAAACTCATCGTCATACACCCCGTTTCTGCATGATTAAAAATCTGGCGGCATCGTATTACTCTATAACGGAAATTTGACACCTGGCTTGAAAGGTTTGAATGGTTCAATAACCTGATCTGTCCAAAATGAAACGCCCCGGCATCGGTCATCCGAAGAGCG
This sequence comes from Paenibacillus sp. TC-CSREp1, assembly GCF_050171015.1. Lineage (NCBI taxonomy): Bacteria > Bacillati > Bacillota > Bacilli > Caryophanales > Paenibacillaceae > Paenibacillus > Paenibacillus sp. TC-CSREp1. The sequence goes on from NZ_JBNOKM010000036.1 coordinate 31,707, forward strand.
GGGCGTTCTATGGAGCGAATTAACGGCAGTAACGATCAAACGCACTTGTCAGGTCAGCCGCGATTTCCTCTGCAGAACGATCCTCCACTTGGTGACGCTCGATAAAGTGAACGAGTTCTCCGTCTTTCATCAGTGCAATAGACGGTGAGGAAGGTGGATATGGTGCAAAGAACTCACGTGCTTTCGCAGTAGCTTCCTTGTCTTGACCAGCAAATACGGTGTAAAGATGATCCGGTGTAATATCGTTCTGAAGAGCCTGAGCAACTCCTGGGCGACATTGACCAGCGGCACATCCGCATACAGAGTTAATGACCACCAGTGCTGTTCCTTTCGCATCCGGCAGGCTTGCTTCAACCTCTTCCGGTGTACGCAGTTCCTGAATTCCCAATCTAGTCAGCTCATCCCGCATTGGCTGAACCATATCTCTCATGTATTGATCAAATGACATCGACATTTCAGTTTCACTCCTTATAATGGTTGTTCTATGATCTCGCTTGTAAAATTAGAGGACGATCGTTGCGCACCCGTGAATGCGTCCATATCGAAAAAAATGGATACACGCTGTGCTACTCCTATTATACATCCCCAAGCAATGAAAGCAAGATTCAGACAACACCTGCGGAACGGCTTTCTCTATCTTATTATGGCTGACTCTCTGGCAAAGTATGCTGACTCACTAACGCTGAAAGGCAACTTTGAATGTCGTGCCCCGCCCTTCTTCCGATTCAACCGTAATTGTGCCATTGTGCCGTTCCACAATGCTTAGACACATTGATAATCCAAGTCCAGTCCCTTTTGCTTTGGTTGTAAAAAAGGGCTCAAACAGCTTTTCCTTCTTCACCGGCGGGATACCAGGCCCCGTATCATGTACACATAACTCTACCTTGTCGCCATCCGTACGTGTCTCCAGCGTAAGCACGCCCTTCTCATTCATGGCTTCCATGCCGTTACGAGCGAGATTGAGCACAACTTGTTTGATCTCTTTGGCGTTGAGATTCAGCTTGGGCACATTATGGTCCAGCATCAGCTCGATGCTTTGACCGCGCAGATTCGCATCAGCCCAAAGCAGGGGACTAAGCTCATGAATAATATCATGCAATTGCGACTCTTCCTTCTCCGCAATTCGGTTCTGAGCGAGTGACAGAAAATCATTGATGATGCTGTTGGCCCGATCCAGCTCTTCCAACACGATCCGATAATAGTGGTCCAGGGATTCCGGGCTCTTTTCCTGCATTAATTGAAGAAATCCCCGGACGACCGCCATCGGATTACGTACTTCATGCGTAATACTTGCCGCCATCTGCCCCACCAGACTCAGACGGTCTACATTATCCAGCTCGCTGCGCAGCATCTCCAGCTCTGTAATATCCTGAATGATAAGCATCGCCCCGGAGACAATTTTCGACCCGTTTTGTGTATAAGCATAGATCGGCACCGTGCGTGACAAAAATACATGTGAGCCGTACCGAACCGTCAGCACATTGGCCTCACCATGAGCAATCGCTTGATGAATGCTGTGTTCCATCTTCTCTGCCTGTTCCTGCTCGACAAATTGACTGGCATGCTGTCCGATCAAATTATTGGCTGAGGTGCAGGGCAGCTGCTCTTTCGCAGTCTTTTTCATGATCTCATTAACAAAAATAATTCTGCCTTCCTTATCTACCGTAGCGATGGATAGAGGAACCGCATTGAGAATCTGATGAAGCTTCTCGGTTTCCGTAATATAGTGGTGATGCACTTCAGAAAGGTGCTGCTCCATCCCGCGATAATGCTTCATTCGTTCAAGCCATAGCTGACTCAGGCCGCCGGCAACCAGCGCACCTGCCATATATCCGAGACCTGACAGGATCAAAAACGTTTGAGAAAAAGCAGTATCAGAAGAAAACGAGATCACCCGCAACAAGCCGGACACCATCATTTCAGCAAAGATCAGCCCGATAACTGTTCTCATTTGACCGGATGACGTATTGTGCTTGAATCGTTTGGCTGACAAACATACAATAGGATAGAGAAAAATACCCGTATGAAGAAAAAATCCGTACAAATTATAGGGATGTGCTATAAGAAAATAGAAGAGAATATGTAGAAGAGACAAGGCCGCGCCTATACGGGGGTTACAATAAAGAACCGCAAGCGTAACCGGGATAATGCTTAGGGATACAGGAAGGGTCTCGGTACTTTCAGATAACGCAAACAGCAGACATAACAGCATGCTGAGCACACTCGTTACTGTAAAGCTGTAATTCACCTTATCTATATGATTATGTCGAATTACCTGCTGTTTGGAGAGCCCCAGATAAAATAAGGGAATCAAGACCACTGCCGACCCTGCCAGCAGTACTTGTAAAAGAATGTCCTTTAACGCAACCACAACGTCATCTCCTCCTCGACCTGCACATTCCCTCATTAATTCTGATTAAAACATAGGCGACAGTTTATTACAATATATCCCTTTAAGCCGCAAAATAGAACACCTTATAACTCTGTCTTGTTACAGAAAAAGGCAGTGGTAGACATCGTCTATAAAAAAACAGACAAAATCAATAAAAAGAAGGTAATTATGAATGTATGACGTTATCGTAATAGGCGGCGGTTCCGCGGGTCTGATGGCTTGTGTGGCAGCTGCCGAACATGGAGCCACTGTGCTGCTGCTGGATAAGGGAGATCAGCTGGGCCGCAAGCTCGGCATCTCGGGCGGAGGACGCTGCAATGTCACTAATGCGAAGGAAACGGACGAGCTGATCCGGCATATCCCGGGCAATGGCCGTTTTCTATACAGCTCATTTCAGAATCTGGATAATCAGGGCATCATGCGTTTTTTTGAAAATCTCGGTATCGCCTTGAAAGAAGAAGACAACGGCCGAATGTTCCCTGTCACGGACAAAGCCAAAACGGTTGTGGATGCGCTTGTTGGCAAAATCGTCTCACTCGGCGTAGAAATCCGTACTAAAGAACCTGTTAAAGAGCTGATTCAGAACGGTCAGCATGTACAAGGGGTTAAGTTGGCTTCGGGTAAAGTCATACATGGCCGCTCTGTAATTATCGCAACCGGGGGCAAATCCGTGCCGCAAACCGGCTCCACGGGTGACGGATATCCTTGGGCTGAAGCTGCAGGTCACACCATCACAGAACTGTATCCAACAGAAGTGCCCATTGTGTCCGGAGAGAGTTGGATTCAGTCCAAAGAACTCCAGGGCTTGTCTCTGCGTGACATTGCTCTGTCTGTGCTTGATGCGAAAGGCAAAACCGTCATCTCTCATCGTGGAGATATGATTTTCACCCATTTTGGCGTATCCGGTCCGGTTGCCCTGCGCTGCAGTCAGTTTATTCGCAAGGTGCAGATGAAATCCGGCAATACCCAGGTCACGATGAGCATTGATCTGTTCCCTGACCTAACCCCTGCTGCGCTGGAAGCACAGGTAAAACAAGGCCTGGAGCAAGAATCTCGCAAGGCTGTGAAAAATATTTTGAAAACATGGGTGCCGGAACGTCTCATCCCTTTGCTTATGAAACGTGCAGAGATCGGAGACGATCTCTCCTTTCACCATTTTCCAAAAGGCATGTTAAGCCATCTATGTGGACTCATGAAGTCATTTACCTTCCGTGCAGACGGGACAAGATCCCTCAAGGAAGCCTTTGTTACCGGAGGTGGTGTTCACTTAAAGGAGATATACCCTAAAACGATGGAATCCAAGCTGCTGCCAGGATTATTCTTTTGCGGCGAAGTACTGGACATTCACGGCTACACTGGCGGCTATAATATAACAGCTGCATTCTCCACCGGATACACCGCTGGTATGCATGCAGCCGAATATAGACACACCCACTGATTAGAGAGATGATGGTGGGCATATGTCTACCCCAAAACCATTATTACGTTTACAACTACGTCGGCAAAGCTGTTGTGATTAGTATAATTTGGTGAGCTTGTTGTTTGGCACACAGGTTGAACGTAATATGAACATGCTATTGACGCTAACGAATCCTGTAAGCCTTATTTGGCAGAAAATCACCTCTTTTGGATTTTAACGATTCTCAGGAACGCTATTTCGCTCAAGAACTGACTTTTCAGCATCATCAGAGTCATTTTGGGCTAAATAACGTCTCTGGGAATCGTTACGTTTCGAAACACTCCATAAAGCAGCAAATAGCGCTTCCTGGAATCGTTAGAATATGCCCAAGTGTTCCCCACCATCTCATGGTATAACTTGCCTTAAAATAAAAAAGGCACCCCATCAATTATTTTCATAATCGTTGACGAGGTGCCTCTATAATTTTTCACTCTCGTATACCATCCTAGTACCGTTGTTACTTTGCCGCAAGCATTTTTACATGGCTCTCTGCTTCAGTTATGTCTTGTGCAGGTTTATCTTGTTAAGACGGATATGGGAGGTACTTACTGGCATGATTAGGTAGGGTTACTTGTTTATTCGTGACCCTTTAGAAGTTTGTTATAGTTAGTTTGTTCTGGTTAGTTTGCTACGGTTAGTTTGTTCTGGTTAGTCCATGACGTTTGTGGTCTTATCTCTGGTTTGTATTGTCACGGTGGACTCGTTACGTTTGTGGTTTTGCTCTAGTTCACATTGTTCCGCATGTCCCGTTTTCCTTTTCAATTACCGTCAAGCCTTGACACTGCCCGAAAACCCATCCGCAGCATCGTCATAAGCCGGGTCGTCGCTATGGTTATGTTCGCTTGGGCTTGTAATTTGGGTGCTGTTCAACGTCTGGCTTCCACCGCGTGCATACTGCTCGTTCCAGTCCTCGTTCACCAGATGAGCGGGAATGGATACATTTTGAAACAGGTCCATTTCCTCTGCTGAAGAAGCAAAAACTGCACTCCCTCCATGCGACTGAACAATCTCAACCGCAGATTGCGGGTCCTGACGATCTGTCGGGATGTATAATTCAAGTGGTGCAGACTGATACGGTTTATAACCTAACTCCTCCAAGGTTGCTTTTGCCGCAAGCAGTTCTGAAGGATCGGAAAAATGCACTTGAAGCTCACTGTTATCCATCACACGCAACTCCTCCTGACTATAGAATTCTCGTCTCGCCCTTTCATCCGATACCCATGCGATCATTCATCCATTCAATAATGCTTCATCCATTCGTCAATACTTCACAGGATTCAGATTTCATAAGTTATATTGGATTCACAGGGCTGGTCTTCTATAGCATGGGCAGTAAAGCGGCGTGATATGCTTCAGTCATTGAATTCCTTTCAACCACTAGTGTTAAAGGAATATGCTTTAGTTCTGCTTTAGTTCTGCTTTAGTTCTGCTTTAGTTCTGCTTTAGTTCTGCTTTAGTTCTGCTTTAGTTCTGCTTTAGTTC
>NZ_JBNOKM010000037.1:0-33760 GCF_050171015.1 Paenibacillus sp. TC-CSREp1
TACGGGGTTACGGGGTTACGGGGTTACGGGGTTACGGGGTTACGGGGTTACGGGGTTACGGGGTTACGGGGTTACGGACTACAGGCTCCGAGCTGTGGCTTGTTTGAGTGAGGGGCAGCAGCGTTCCTGAGTTCCTGAATTGTTGGGTTGCTTCGTTGTTCGGTTACTGGATTCTCAATCGCTGGGTTATCTGCTTGCTTATTTGTTCAACCATCTCGTTGGTTACTTACTTACTTACTTACTTACTTACTTGGCTACTCGGTTCTCTGGTTCTCTGGTTCTCTGGTTCTCTGGTTCTCTGGTTCTCTGGTTCTCTGAGAAATTATGTCATAGTTGAGTAACTTAGATACTCTAGCCGTCCAACTCTTTTGGCAGGCATATCAAGTATACTTTCAATTATCCCGGCTTTCTTTGCAGACAGCTGTCGTTGTATTTGCTGCTGGGCTGACCTTATAATGCCTGTTTAACAAGCTAAAATAAAGGATGAGCGCAGGGTGGAAAACAAATAGAAAAAAAGATAACCCCGGCTTTACTGCCGGAATTATCCTCTATACGGCTTCCTCTTTTACATTCTATACAAACGATGCTGTGAGACACATAATCTCTCGATCCGATGATCGCTGCGGGCTTTCCGATCGCCCGATGGTGCAGTCCACGTCTGGACTGCGGCCTCTCAACAGAGGACTTAGATAAACATCGTTTTGGAAATAATGACGAGCAGAATGAACAACACCAGAATAGTTCCCATAGAGCTCCAGCTTCCTCCGCCGTATCCATAGGCAGGTGCACATCCATGGTTATATCCATGCATCATTGGCGCCTGATTCGGCTGGTAGCCATAACCATATCCATAACCATACCCCATCGGCATTGTGCCGCATCCGTAACTGTACATTTCATGACCTGTGTATTGTTGATACCCATACATCTGCTCATGTCCTCCTTTGTGTCCGTATACATGCCCCTGTCCGTTCGGTGAGTTAGGTTTAACTTCGCTCATCGTTCATTCCTCCTTAACATTTGCCTACACCCCTAAGCTATGTATTTGCCCTATGCACGGACCGGGCTATGGCCCTCATCAGGCCAAAATAGGCGTTTAGCCACTATCCCGATCCGGTCCATTTCTTTCTCTTCTTTCCTCTCATCCCCTTTCCTTATCCTTTCTCAATCGTGTATTCCTTACTACTTCTCTCAATCTTGTATCACCCGCTACGTTATCCAGAAACGCTCGCTACAGCTGCTTTATCCTACAACCCTCTATCACTGAACTACTCCATCCAGCTCTCTTCACCAACCACTACTTTGCTCTACAATCTGTATCTGCGCTATTTCGTCCTTCAATGTTTTTCCTCACTATTTCGCCATATAACCTTTATTCTCGCTATTTGGTCCTTCAATGCTTATCCTTGCTACTCTCCCTTCAATCTTCATCACTCCCTACCCTCAATCTTCATAACTCTCTACCTTGTCCTGCAATATTCACCATCTGCCCTCCTGCTTTTTCTGCCACATCTCCATCTACTCTAACTCCACCCTATGCCTTCCAGACGTCACCACATCCAATCCAGCTTGTCCACACAAACCAGAACAAACCCTGCCGGTCACCCGGCAGAGCCCAAACGATTACACCCAGAAGGATTTAGTGATGATAACCAGCAGAATGAACAGCACCAGAATCGCTCCAGTGGAAGTCCAGCCACCGTATCCGTAGCCTGTGCCTCTTACTTCGCTCATGTTTATCCCCCCTTTGCGTAATCATTAGAGTCGAAATGGTTTATTAAACCAGGAATGCTTTAGAAATGATAACCAGCAGGATAAAGAGAACCAGAATTGCACCAGTCGAAGTCCATGCACCGCCAACACCATAACCTACTCCACCTACAACTCCACTCATGTAAACCCCTCCTTCAATTTGAGGTACAATTCACTATATGCATGAGACACACAGCGGACCGGGCTCATTATAAAAATAGGCATACGCTGCGCTCCTTGAGCAGGGACTGCGCCAGAATAACCGAAACGCATCCTCAGCTTCAGTTATTCTGGTTGATGCCAGAACCCCAAAAGACCGCACCTCCCTTTACCCGGGATATGCGGCCTTTCTACAACACAACTTATACGCTTCTTCTATATACAACCTTCGACATAACAATTCGTATGATTAACACTTTCTAACCTTAACATTCCATACATTCTGCATGATGTCTATTCGTAAGCTGAAGCCAGCTCTACAAACAGAACACAGCTACCCTCTATTTTCTTCGTGCGGCGTAATGTCCCTTAATTTGGCCTGTTATGCAGCGAAGTCAGCTTGTCCTGTACGGATTGCAGCTTCTGTACGCTGGAGGCATCTGGCTTGTCACGCCGATCATCAATTTTGACAGATGTGGAGACACGCTGGGCTCCTGACAGAAACGGAGCTTCATGCAGAGCCGCGATGGCGGTGAACACTTCGTTCAGCGGACCTTCAATAATGGTGCTCATCGAGGTCAACTGGTATGTAATGCCGCGCTGCCTCTCCAATATTTTTTGCATATCCGCTACATAGCTGCTCAGACTGGTGGTTCCTGTTCCAATCGGAATAACCGTTACTTCTGCAATTGCCACTTCGCTCTGCCTCCTCTGGGCCCCGATTCACCGTTGCCGCTCAAGTTTTAGTCGAGTTTTGACTCATTTTATTTTACCAGTTAAAAGCACGCGAATTCAAACTGACGTGATGACGTCATTCATTTTTTATAAATTTTTTTTCGCATAAACTTCAAATCTTCCAATCCTTTTCCTTTGCGGATTCGCAGCTTAAATGGTATACTCGGAATTACGTTTTACTGCTTCACCCCTGTTTACAAACACTATATGTTGGGTTACAGTATACTAACAGCAACAAAATGTAGTAATGCCGCTTTACCCCGCTTCTATGGGTCAACCTCTGGAATTTCGCGAAAAACAGGATGAAATCACCTCAAAAGGCAAGCCCCTGTAGGTGTAAATCGCTTTCTCGAAACAGAACTGACATGGAGGTTAACGGGGCTGTTTGGACTGCACCCGGTATCCTTTTTTAGCAGACACGACTTGATCAGACAAAAGCTTACATACTGCACCTTGTTCTGTCGGACACCTGAACGGCGATGACAAGCAAGAAGCCGCAACATGAACGGGCATTTTCAGCCGGAAGGCAGGGAGAATGCTTTTTGTATGGGCACGCTCTGTGTATACACCTTTGTTAATGTGATTCCAGGATGAGTCTGTCACCGCATAAATAGCCGCATTGCAGACCTTATTTTGACTTCATTTGAGAGTACACCACCCTATTCTTATTTCAAGAATGGTTCAATTTATTTTTTTATCATGTGAAAGCGAGGAATATTCATGCCACAAGTTGTGACCAAGCCGAACAATCGCCAGCTTGCTTTTGACGAGATGCGTATCTCGGTGTATGCCGATCGTATCCTGGAAGGACTGGACATGCTCGACAAGGAACGTCTGGTACGCGGAGTAACCAGCAAGCTTCGTCGTGACGAAGTTACCGGAGACGAGATCAGCAATGCTTTTATGATGAGCGCTCTGGAGCTGGTAACAAAAGAAGAGCCGAACTGGAAATTTGCAGCAGCGAGATCCCTGCTTACTTCCCTTTACAAAAAAGCGGCAACAAACCGCAGATACAAATCCTACCCGGACGAGCCTTATGGTGCATTCCACCCGCTGATTGTTGACCTTGTCAAAAAAGGCATCTATCGCGAAGAACTGCTGGAATGTTACACCAAGGAACAGATTGACGAGCTTGCGGAGTGCATCGACTATCGCAACGATCTGCTCTTCGATTACATCGGCCTGCTCACCCTGGCAGAACGTTACCTCGCCAATGATTTTGACGGAAAAGTGATGGAACTGCCGCAGGAGCGCTACATGATCATTGCGATGTACCTGATGCATCAGGAGCCTGCGGAGAAACGTATGGACCTGGTCAAAGAAGCGTACTGGGCAATGAGCAACATGTACATGACGGCAGCTACACCTACAATGTCCAATGCAGGTAAGAAGGTAGCCGGACAGCTCTCCAGCTGTTTCATCGACACGGTAGACGACTCTCTGGAAGGCATCTTTGATTCCAATACAGACGTAGCCCGTTTGAGTAAAATGGGCGGTGGGATCGGCGTTTATCTTGGTAAGGTCAGAGCGCGTGGTTCAGACATCCGTGGTCACAAAAACACAAGCTCGGGCGTTATCCCATGGATTCGCCAGTTGAACAATACAGCAGTAAGCGTAGACCAGCTCGGAACGCGTAAAGGCGCAATCGCGGTATACCTGGATGTTTTCCACAAAGACATTCTGGCATTTCTCGACCTGAAGCTGAATAACGGTGACGAGCGGATGCGCGCACATGACGTTTTCCACGGTGTCTGCTTGCCTGACCTGTTTATGGAGCGTGTCGCAAGCCGTGGTGAATGGAGCCTGTTCTGTCCTCACGAAACGAAAAAAGTTATGGGCTGGAAAGACGAGAATGGCCGCGCACTGGGTCTGGAGGATTTCTACGATGAGTCCTTCGGTGCAGGAACATTCCGCGAAAAATATGAGGAAGCCGTGAATCACCCACTGCTGTCCCGCATTACGGTACAAGCGATTGACATCATGAAACGTGTGATGAAATCACAGCTGGAAACAGGTACGCCGTACATGTTCTACCGTGATACTGTCAACCGTGCGAACCCTAACCGCGCACATGGCATGGTGTACTCGTCCAACCTGTGTACAGAAATTATGCAGAACCAATCCGCTACTGTCGTGGAAAAAGAAGAGCTGGTGACCAAGGATGGACAAACTCGCATCGTGATCTCCAAAGTGCCTGGCGACTTCGTGGTCTGCAACCTGAACTCGATCCACCTGGCTCGCGCCGTACCTCATAACGTGCTGGAGCGCCTGATTCCGATTCAGGTTCGGATGCTGGACAACGTCATCGACATTAACAACATCGAGGTGCTTCAAGCTCAGTACACGAACAGCCAGTACCGCGCGGTTGGTCTGGGAACCTTCGGACTGCATCACCTGCTTGCGCTGGAAGGCATTCGCTGGGAGTCTGAGGAAGCTGTCACCTATAACGATAATCTGTACGAAAAAATCAACTACCTGCTCGTACAAGCCAGCATGGAGCTGTCCAAGGAAAAAGGACATTATCCGAAGTTCAAAGGCTCCGACTGGGAGAGCGGTCATTACTTTGACCAACGCGAGTACACAACAGGTGAGCGCGTAGGTAAATATGTAACTACAGAGCAGTGGAAAGAGCTGCAGGCTGAAGTGAAGCAGAACGGCGTGCGTAACGCCTGGATGTTTGCTATCGCACCGAACGGTTCTACATCCATCATCGCCGGTTCAACAGCAAGCATCGACCCGCTCTACGAGCTGTTGTCTTATGAAGAAAAAACAACATACAAAATTGCCAACCCGGCACCGGATCTATCCGAAAAAACGATCTGGTACTACAAGACGGCATTTATGGTCGATCAGCATGCTTCCATCAATATGGCGGCTGCCCGTCAGCGTCACGTTGACCAGGGCCAAAGCTTCAACCTTTATGTTCGTCCGGATATCAAAGCGACCGAGTTCCTGGAGCTGCATCTGCACGCCTGGAGAGCCGGCATGAAATCCACGTATTACGTTCGAAGCCGTGCGTTAACGATCGAGGAATGTGATTCCTGCGCAAGCTGATCCGCATAAGGATTGTAACATCGTGATAGGAATGGGTAGCCCCATCCTGCCACGCTGACCATGATGACCACCGGGGCATCCTGTTTTGAATGCAAAATAGTGTTGCCCTGGTTCTTTTTTGCCCAAAACCTGACCATAGCATCGCAAGATGTTCAACATATGCCAAGACAGTACAGGCTTGTTCTGTCATCGTCTTTTATAGTGTAAATTCATTCAAGGAGTGAACGGATTATGCAAGTACAGAAAATTTTCAATACCGAAGCCCCTAACCAATCGACCCGTATTATTGAAGGTGAATGCTCGGGTATCCTGAACTGGAACGACATTCGTATGCCTCATATGTATAAATTGTACAAAGTACTGCTGCTCAACCACTGGATCGCTGACGAGATCCCAATGTCCAAGGATGCTTCCCAATTTGCTCAGCTGGATGACGAGGAGAAACGTACGTTCAAAATCAACATCTCCCTGCTTGCTGTACTGGATTCCATGCAGACGATGTTTGTTGGTGACGTGAAACGTTATTTTACGGATTCTTCGCTTGAAGCGATCTCCGCGATTATCGGACAACAGGAAGTTGTGCATAACCAATCCTACTCCTACGTGCTGTCTTCCATCGTATCCGAGCAGGAGCAAAAAGAGATTTTTGAATACTGGAAGCATGATCCGGTGCTGCTGGACCGCAACCGTTTCATCGCAGACATCTACCAAAGCTTCCGGGATAACCCGTCTCCACAAACGTTCTTCCAAGCTATGGTGGCTGACCTGATTCTGGAGGGTATCTTCTTCTATAGTACGTTTGCGTTCTTCTACAACCTGGCTCGTGACCAGAAAATGATGGCAACCAGCCAGATGATCTCGTACATCCAGCGGGATGAGAACCAGCACTGCTACTTCTTCGCTGAAGTGTTCAAGCAGCTGCTTGTAGACTTCCCTGAGCTCAACACACCGGAGAACATGGATTACGTGTACAAAACGATTGACCGTGCCGTTGAGCTTGAAACGAACTGGGCACACTACACACTCAGCAACGTTCGCGGCATTGACCTCAATGAGCTGGAAGATTACATTAAATACACAGCGAACAAACGCCTGCGTCTGATGGGTATGGAAAAAGCGTATGAAGGCGTTGACGTGAACTGCATGCCTTGGATCAAACCATTCTCAGACGAAGCGCTGAACGCGACGAAAACCGACTTCTTCGAAGCCAAATCCCGTAACTACGGTAAAGTGGGCGACGATAACGGATTTGACGATCTGTAAGGGTATTCGAGCGGGGAGGTCCTGATCGGGAAAACGGTGTACTGCTGGCATTCCATAAAGGATCTCTGTGAGTACCCTGTCGATCTTGAAAACGACTGTCTATTATTTAAACACTCTCTCACACTGGAAAGCTTAACAGCTGCCAGCATGGAGAGTGTTTTTTTGTCTCTAAACCTTGTAAAATAGTTGGAAGAGCTTCATATTCTTTCAATATGAAATGAGGTCTAATCATGGAAAAAGAATTGTTGGAACAGATCAACACCTGGCATGCAGAAGAAAACTATGCTCTCATTGTTAAACGTCTTGAAGAGCTGCCTGAATCCGAGAAGGACTATGAAACAATCGGTCAACTGGCGAGAGCGTATAACAATCTGGGAGAGTATAGAAAGGCAATCAAGCTGTTATTTGATATCAAGGATCATGGTCAATCAGACCCTTTATGGCAGTACCGTTTGGGCTATGCTTATTATCATATTGCTGAATACAAGCTTGCACAGACAGCTTTTGAAGAAGCTGATCGCCTTGAGCCCAAAGATGAGTCCACCCTGGAATTCCTGAACTGGATTCGCCCCAGAGCAGCTAAAATGGATCGCGATCGCCTTCGCTGGCAGGCAGAACAGGCTGAGTGGGAGCAAAGCGGAACACTAAACCAACTCCAGACTGCTTCAGGTACATACGATCCGGCTGTCTTCTGGCAGCAGAGCGATTATGCACGTGACAATCACGTGTCTGCACCTTTTGACGAAGCAATGGTTCAATCGATTGAAGAGGAACTCGGTTACAAGCTTCCAGCTTCCTATATTCAGTTGATGACCACACAGAATGGCGGTGTACCCGCACGCACAACGTTCCCGACTCAAGAGGGTACAAGTTGGGCTGAGAATCATATCGCCATTTCAAGCATCATGGGTATTGGACGGGATAAGATGTATTCCCTTGGTGGAGAGTTCGGTAGTCGCTTTATGATTGAAGATTGGGGATACCCTGACCTCGGAGTTGTCATCTGTGACTGCCCTTCTGCGGGTCATGACGTGGTTATGCTCGACTATCGCTTCTGCGGCCCTCAGGGCGAGCCTTGTGTCGTTCATGTGGATCAGGAGAGTGATTATGAGATTACTTATCTGGCTCCCAATTTCGAAGTGTTTATCCGTGGTCTGCTGGATGAAGAGGATTTTGAGCTGCTGGACGAAGAAGAAGCAATTACCGCTGTATTCACAGAAAACCAGAGCACGACAGCGTTCTCCAAAGAAGCCATTGCCCCGTTTAAGTTCATTGATTCAGGCAGCGGTTCCTATTCTGTCATTTTAAATGCAGGCTCCTATTTACAGGATGTCTTTGACACACGCGCAGATGAAGGATTCGAAGGCGGCGGGTATGACTGGGCCTCCCTTGCGGCTGTGTTTCTTGAAGAAAAGATGCCGCATCTGACTTCAGTTATTCGTTTCGATCCCGAAGCCGACATGTTCTGTGCTTATACAAATGATAAAGAAGCACTTATTACCTTTATTCTTGGATTCAAGCAGGCGTGTGAGCATCACGATCTTATTATCGACCTGTTTTCCAGAGCAGAGCTTGATTAAGAAGAGATAAGGAGCCTTCTATGACTACTCGTATATACTTTGCTGCCAATGGTCTCGGTCATATCACCGAACATGATCTGCAACAGGCTCTTGATCATTTCACTCTCGGAACATTAGTTCACTATCAACGGACAGCCCAAGGTGTCATGGGCCAAACGCTGTTCGTGGAAACGACGCAAGGTGAGTTCATTCTGAAAGGAAATCCATTATACAATGGACAGTTCCTGGAGGAGCAGTTTTTTGTAGAACAACTGGCTGTGCGCACGTCCATCCCTGTACCCTTGCCTTATCATATCCAGAAAGATGCACAACCGCTCGGTTGGAGCTACGCGATCATGCCGAAGCTGCCCGGGTGTCACTTGTATGAACCGGGTTTTCAAGCGACTCTGACTTCTCAAGACCATGAAGACATTGCCGATTTGCTGGCTGAAACGTTAACCGATCTGCACCATTGGAAAGCTCCGGATGCCGGGGAATACGACCCTGTTGCAGACAAAATCATGCCTTTTGCCGGCTCGTATCTGGACTGGCTGTATGGCAGCATTCGCCACTGGCTGCATGATGCAGAGAAATACTCTGTTATCACCGATGCTGACATACGCTGGGTAGATGAGCAATTGAAGCGATCCGAATCCGCTTTTTTGGCTTCGGCAGTTCATGAATTTGTGATGGGGGATTTCAAGGTCGAGAACTTTCTTATCCAGAAAGGGGATCAGCCTGCATCACGGTGGAAGCTCAGTGGATTATTTGATTTTACAACCGCTTATTTCGGAGACGGCACAGCCGATCTGACCAAAATGACCGCAAGATATTTGCGGGAGGGACAGCCCGATCTGGCAGCCCGATTTCTACGCCGCTACCGGCAGCTGATCTGTGCAGATGATCCAGAGAAGTGTGCATATTTCCGTTCACGACTTCGCATCCACTTGCTGTATCAGCGTATTCTGTGGTGGGGCGAGGCCAAAGCTACCGGACAGGTGACCTGGGAGGACGATCTGCCTTTTGCAACGTGGGCTGAGCAGTACATCGAGAGGGTACTCTCTTTGCTGGATTAAGCACTATGGAAAAAACGGCCTGATTGCTAAATGAAGCTATCACAACAATGAATCTGGCAGTATAATGTGAAAACATGAAGGGGCTGTCCCAAACGTTGAACGAAAAAGCCTTCAAAACCACTGCTAAAGTGGGTTTGAAGGCTTCTCTATTGCTTGAAATCCTGTCTAAAGTGGGGGCTGAAAAATCATAAAATGACTTTTGGGACAGCCCCTAATACATCGTATACGTGATAGCTCATTCTGCGTCGTTACACATCATGCACTGTACATTTCATACCCCTTCCAGCCCCAAACATGTTAAAAATCCAGACTGAATTTGGCTTATACCTGTGCAACAGGGGCCTCCTGATGTTTCTGCAGAAACTCCACCATTTTGCGATAAACCAGTATTTCATTCGTTTTTCTGGAGAAGCCGTGGCCTTCATCATGCAAAACGATATATTCTACGTCTACGCCTTTTTCCTCCAGCGCAGCTACGATCTGGTCCGATTCTGCCTTGACTACCCTTGGATCGTTAGCCCCTTGAATAACCAGCATCGGCTTCACCATCTGATCCAGATACGTAATTGGTGAATCCTTCGTCAGACGTTCACGGTCACGCACGGGATCACCCAGCCATTTGTCCATCATCGGCTTCCAGTCCTCCGGTACAGATTCCAGAAAGGTGAACAGGTTGCTCGGCCCAAAAATATCCACCGCAGCCCGGAACATCTCAGCATGACGACCCGCGAGCAGCAGAGTCATATATCCCCCATAACTGCCGCCTACTACAAACAGCCGCTCTGGTGAGCTGATGCCTTGATCAAACAGCCACTGGATACCTGCAACACAGTCCAGTCTCGGCCCTTCGCCCCAATCCCGTTCAACCAGCTTGACGAATTCAGCACCATATCCGGTGCTGCCCCGGAAGTTAGGGGCAAAGATATGATATCCCTGCGCCAGCAGCAGCTGAAACATCGGCCGAAAGAACTTGCCCTCCGATGCCTGCGGCCCGCCATGCGGCCAGAATACGGTATATCCATTCGCTTGATCCGGCTTGGCTTTGAACAACAGTGCTTCAATCTCCAGCCCGTCATAAGAGTTGTAACGCACTACATCAGGATATACGAGATCATCCGGCTTCAGACCTGTTACCCGATTGGCGGTTAACGCTTCCCATGACTCACGGCCTGCGGTAAGACGGTAGATATTATGCGGCTGCACGGCACCGCGTCCAAGAATGTACACGTTACCGGCTTTGGTTACGTTCATCTGTTCGATCGTATCGAGAGGCATGTCTATAGGGCGAGGTTCATGAGCCCCCTTTTCCAGCACATACATGCGATGCTCCGGCCCTGTCAGTGTCCAGATATACAGCGTTTCGGATGCCTCATGCCAGCGGATATCATCTACATCCTCGCCTTCAATGTGGCATAACGCACGGAACTCCCCTGTATCCATAACATACTCCGCCACGTAAGAATACGCCGCATTGTCATTGGTGATTAGTAGCAGGCGGTCATTTCCCGCAAACAGCACATACGGAATTTGGCTCTGACGCTCGGTTACTGGCACGATGGAGATTTGCTTTCCGTTTCGATGCAGATGGGCAGTCTGGTACGTATTGGAGTACATTTTCATAATCACATAGGCTTCTTCATTTGGACTTACGGCAACTATACTGCTGGTGACTTCCTGGCCCTGATACAGCAGCTCATCCTCCCCTGTCACCAGGTTGCGACGGCGTGCATTCATATAATTCGGATTGCCAGCACTGGTGTTATAATACAAACGTTTCCCATCCTCGGATAAATGAGCATAATAACAGCGGTCACTCGGCTCTGCCGGTACGATCGGCAGCGGTACACCACCTTCTGGCGGCAAGGCATAGAGATGATAATTCTCGTTACCATCCCGGTCAAAGGCAGTGAGCAGGTGACGACCCTCAGGATCGGCTTTGATAAATTGGCTGCTCTGGTTCAGGTAGGTCAATGGAAACGGATAACCACCCGGCAGGTCCATGGCCCAGATATTCGGTTGACCGTTCAGATTGCTGTCCATATACAGCCGCTTCTCATCTGCTGATACGGCAAAGTGTGATATACGATACGTCTGAAAATACTGCTCCACATCGGGCTTCGGAAACTGGATCATAACAAACCTCCTTGGAATGGACCAATGATTCTAACATTGGTAAATTAAGGTTCTATTTGTCCAGTTTATCGTTTATTCCATCATTTTAACAATATGTATGTAAGGTATATTATGTTTTTCATTCTCTTAAACTTCCTGTACTGTACCATTCATCCAGCGTACAGAGAGTCTGGTCTTGCCTGATGCACATAACGATATAACGTAATTGCTGCCTATGCTCAGCGACTGCAGCACATAATTCTGGCCGTTCCGTTCTAATACATGCTGATCATTCCGCACAGCCAGTGCTGTATCCAGTTCTCTCCACTGACCGCATAAAGATTGACCAGCCGCCTTGATCCAGGCCTCTTTTCCAGTGAGAAATTTCCACAGCAGCAGGGATGAACCATAGGGTGATGATTCATCCTCTGAACGGGGCTCTTCCATGAAATATTCTCGTTCTGCTTCCGTCAGAAATCGCCGTACGATGGCTTCTTGCCGCAGCAGCGGACGAACCTGCTCCATATCGATGCCAATGGGATTGCTATTCCATGTAACGGCTAATATACAGCGTCCTCTGGTATGTGAAAGGCTGAACTGTGGACCGGAAAGAACATAGGGTTTTCCGGCTGTACCGTATTGCAGGGCAATATCTCTTGCATCGGATTGCATGTACGCAGCCAGCACTTTTCTAAGGAAAATTCTCGATTGCATCCAGCAGTAAGCCCCGAGGGGCGAGTTTGTCTTCATTCGTTCCATGCGTGTATGCTCATCCAGACTCAGGACCTTGGAACAAACGAAATCCGTTTCATGAAGCTGAGCTTTACTTATGGGCAATTCCTGAATCCAAATATGGACTTCGTCAGGCTGCTGCACCGCTGGTATCATGGATTCCATTCCCACAGTAAGCTCCATCCTGTATTCCCTCCCGCTTGCATGTTTTCTATCTTATCACTACCATGTGCAGACGTGCCGGTACAGCTATCTTGGTTATTGCTCTCGAAATATCTTCCTCCGTTAAGCTACGTGCTATTGCACCAAGCTCTGTATAATCCAATCCGATTACATCATGCTCGGAGATGTGCATACAGCGCTGTTTTAACGAGTCCCAGCTTGTATAATATTTACTTAGCCATCTCATTCGTGCATATTCCATACGAACTGGAGTGAACGTTCCCGTCTGAATATCTTCACATATATCCTCAAGCACGTTATACAGAGAAACAGGATCGGAGGAATAACTGCACATGGTGCTGAATGCAAACTCCTTGCGGTAATAATGATCCCATGTTCCCCCCGAATGAAGAAAACCCGACTTCAAACCATTGGCCTGAAAATCGGAGGTATCGCCCAGCAATGCCTCTATACCGATCATGCAAGCAACCTGTTCCGTTAATGACATGCCCGTATCGGCACGAAATCCCGAGCGAATCAGCGGCAGCGGCAAACCCATCTCAAGCTCTACGTAGCGTTGTTTATTATGCTCTAAAACTGTTGCCGGGTGAAACTTCAATGCGTACTTGTCTGCCGCCCCGTATTCTCCCCTTGCCGGAAACTGCTCCAAAATGTCTATGATGTTCTCTGTGTCGACAGGTCCAATCACAGTCACTGACATTTGGCTGGTAACGTAGTGCGTATTGTAAGCTTCGTATAACACATCCGGTGTTACAAGGTGCACACTGTCCTGTGTCCCTGCTACATCCAGTGCAATAGGGTGCTGCTCCCCATACATCATTCGGGTAAGCTGCTGCAGAGACTGCCAGGAAGGCTGATCTGCGAACATGGACAATTCCTGAAGAATAGCAGCACGTTCCTCTTCAATATGCATTGGGGTGAAATACGGAGACGCCAGCATGCGCATAAATAAATCGATACTTTTTTGGAGTTCACCTGTACAGGCCAGCTGATATGTTGTTACGTCATAACGTGTTAATGCCGAGGTAGAAGCTCCAAGGGCATGGAATATCGGCTTGACGGGCTGCTGATCCGGATTGGCAAACATCATATGTTCAAGAAAATGTGCCCTCCCGGGCAATCCTGAATCGTGAATGGAACCATAAGGCACTGTACAGGACACAAACGTATGATGAAATTCGCTCTCCGGGAAAATATGCACAGACAGACCATTCGTTAATTGCCTGCGTACTGGAACAACACTCAATGCACGATTCATGTTTCACCTCCTAAGCAGTTCCTGTGTACTCGCTCTCAGGATATAAAATCCAGGTTAGTGCCTTGTTCATACGGGAAGCCACCACGGCTATCTCTTCTGAAGTTACACACGAGACGGCCTCCAGAAATTGCTGTGTTGTCATCTCCACTTGATGGAGCAAACGGTCTAAATGAAGCTTTACCATCTGCTCCGGAAGGTCTAAACCCACCTGCACATAATGCATCATATTCTGGACAGCCCGGTTCATCTCTGCTTCATTGATATCCCCACCGCACAGCCTCATCCACTGCGCATCAATGGCTTCCAAAACATCTGTTACATAACTGCTGCTGGTTCCTGTTGTCACATGAAGTGTTCCCCTATAGTCATCCAATGTGCTGTATATCTGGTAAACCCACTGCTTTCGTTCACGGAGTTCCAGGTTAAGCCTGGAGGCAGGTGATGCGCCAAACAGGGAATGAAATAAAAATAGAGCTGCATAATCAGATGATCCATAGGTCACTCCGGTAGTAAAAGCTACATTGAGCTTGCATTGCTGGATATCGGCCAGCTCCAGCATCATCTCCCCAAGCTTCTGCTGTTCCGCAGATCGTGAATTCAAGATAACCGGCGAGCTATGCTCGTCGTCTGCCATAATAAATGCAGGCATAAATGTGTCCAGGACCTGCCTTATCATCGTGTCCGGCTGGACATCTCCGATGATATGGACATGAAACGGGCTGCGAAGAACTTCGCTATACCATTTTTTCAGTTCCCCCTCCTGCACACATGTCCGCAGCTGCTTCAAATCCTGCGCAGTGGGACGCCCAATGTATCCCAGACTCTCCATACAGCGCCCCCGCACCACTTCATCCCATGCAGAGCTGTTATATCCCGCATAGTGTTCTGCCCAGATGAGCTCTTCTTGAATCTGAACCTCTTCTGCCCCAACTTTTCTATGCAGCTTGCTATTCGAACCACCAGCGAGGCTTGAGCCATATAACAGTTCAGCAAGCAGATTCATTGCTATCTGCATACGTTCCTGCGTGCGAGGCAGTACATCTGCAGGCATATGCATTCGAATGGAAGCCACCTGCGTGTCTCCTTTGTGCTCCAGTTCGAACTTGATCTCATTCACGCCAATAGACCACAGCTGGTGATGAAGTTTTATTTTCCCCGCAGCACCCGAGCTCACCTTAAACAGCATCCGCATAATTACGGCAAACACCATCGGTGGAATTCGTCCCTGCACGTTCACGATGCTTAGATGAATATAATGATTAATGTACCTGCGCGTAGGCAGTATATGAACGGATACATGATTGCGCTGCTCTGTAATAAAAGACTCCATGCTTGCCGTCCTCCTGTTCGAAAAGAACGTTAATTCAAATTGTAAACCATGCCATTCCCCGTATTCAGTCCCAGCTGACCAAATCCCTCCAGAGGCCTGGAGAACCAATCTACGTGCCCCTCCGTTTCATTGGTGGGAATTTCAGAATCATTGTCTTGCCAGTGTATAACCTGCTGATGATGGCGATCCCAGAATCTCCATTGTTCGGGCTTTGCGAGCAGCTGTTTACGAAACGGCTCGTACACAAATTCGGCAGATTTCTGAATATCCTCTTCTAATATGAAGGGTGGAAGGAATACAATTTTAGTTCGA
The DNA here is from genome assembly GCF_050171015.1 of Paenibacillus sp. TC-CSREp1. NCBI lineage: Bacteria > Bacillati > Bacillota > Bacilli > Caryophanales > Paenibacillaceae > Paenibacillus > Paenibacillus sp. TC-CSREp1. The sequence goes on from NZ_JBNOKM010000037.1 coordinate 15,526, forward strand.
AAATCATCTGTTAACATCATGAAATAGGGACATACCGGCTTACGCGCCTTGGCCAAAATGCGAAAAATACCGCTCCTCGTCTGAATGCGTGAGCTGAGAAATGGAAGTTCCAATGCCCGATTGTCCGAATTGTAGCCTGTCTGTCCATCAACGAAAAGATTGAAGGATCCCCCTTTCCGTAAATGGGAGTACAGCCGAATACCAATCATCTCATCCTCCGCGTTTAACAGCTCGGCACCCGAGTACTGCCGAAGGGCGTTCCAGGATGACAGCTTCAGTTCCTGCTCCACGGTTCCTTGCTCAGCCACCAGATAGAAGGGCAGTCCGGCCTTCATGCAGCCTGCACGAATCTCTTGTCCAATCGTGATCATATTATGTCTGACGAATCCATAGTGCCAGGTCAGCAAAGCCCCGCCTTCCTTCAGCGTAGTTTGCAGATGTTCACGACCCTCCACCTCATCCCAGTCCATAAACCTGTAAGGCTGCTGTTTAAGCTCATCAACCGTACGCAAAAAGGCCAGATAATCCATCCAGATCGATTCCAGCGATGCTTTCTGCTGAAGGGGGGAAAGCTCCTTCACAATATTCATTAATGCGTAGAAAAAACCTAATTTAATCCCGCTTTTTTGTTCCCGCTGCATCTCTTCCCTAACCTGTTCCTGATGTGTCATGTATAAGGTTCGAAAATCCTGCATCGCTACACCTCTCTCCTGTGTGAATTGCCGGAAACGCCAGCTTCGGATAGCATTCCCTCATCCTGTGTATCCGGGCAGGCGAGCATCGAATGCTGACGCTGATTCCGATCCATGCCATCCAGCATATAAACCAGCATCCGAAGAGCCATCTCGTAGTGACCGGGAATACGATGATCTGCCTGAACACCCTGCCCTTCCACCATATCCATACCCTGATACAAAATCGGGACTTCCAGCGCTGCTGTAACACAATCCCTTATATTCTGCCAGGTCGGCCCCCCGGCAATAGGAAAGTCAACATAAGGGAAACTGCCCGGGTCAAGGGAATCCAGATCGAAGGTTAGATAGGCCGAATCTGCTCCATAACGCTGTCTGACTTCATTCAAGACCTGGCTCACCCTATCCGGGTTCATCTGTTCGGCTGAGATCTGTATTAATCCGGGATGACGATACATCTGCTCTGCTGAACGAAGACCGCGCAGTCCAATTTGTACAACAGCAGCAACCGTTCCCTGCTCCAGCAGATGTCTGACAAAATTGGAGTGGCTCGGATTTTCTTGATAGATGGCATCTATACCGCAGTCATGATGAGCGTCAAACTGGACCAGCATGGTCCGGTTGCCCGATATTTCTGACATCCGCCTAAGCACTTCATACGTAATGGAATGATCTCCACCGATACAGCATAATCGTGTCTGCTGGTGCATCGCTTGATGCAGCGCAGCCTCCAGCCCCCGTTGATAAGGATATAACGTCTCTCCTTCAATCGGGAGATGTCCGTCCAATGATTGCTCACCCATCATGCAGGTGCCCCAGTCTTGTATAGAAGCTGTGTGCAGCAATTTTTTCCCATTCCCAATATCATATAAGCTGGAATTGCCGCCTTGGCTTAACGAAGGATAAATGACCTTTTTCCATGATTCTTCCCGCAAGGCATGTACAAATTCTCCCACGGAGGAGTGACGAATGCTTGTCCCGCCAGAGTAGGGAATGCCCAAGATCGCCAGGCGAGGAACCTCATGACCGGAAAGGGGTCTGTACAAAAAAAAAGGCGCTTGCGCAGACTCAACCCCCGGCAGCTCCGGGGGACAGCGCGGCTCCAGTTCCTCAGCATGCTCCAGCTCATAAAACTGGCTAAACGTTTCATCCGCAGCAATCCAAGTATGTGCAATGCGTCTTATCAAATAAGCAGGTTCTGATGTTTTCATGCCGATTCCTCCTGTAGATCACTGAATTCACGTTTGTGTGGAATACTCTTGCTGAGACAACTCCGCTTCCCCCTCTGTAATACGTCCCTGCTCTGCTGCACCACCCACGTATTCCCGCTTTAACAAACGCATGAAAGGTAGAAAGAAACACATGCCAATCACATTCATGCCAGCAATCACTCCATAGAAATAGATGACCTGATTGAAGGTACGGGTCAAGACCCAGCCTAGAGCGATAATGATCAGGAAATATACAGCGTTCAAAAGTAAAGCCTGATACCCGCGACCGCTCTGTTCCATCGTGAGCAGCGTAGTCATCATCGGCCCCATGCCAATATAGGATAGGGCAACAATGGAAAGATACCTTGCTGCTTCAGCACGAGTTGCTGCATCTTCGATAAGAAATGAGACCAGGGGATCTCTGCAGATCCAGACGACAATAGCAATAACGACGTACAAAGCAAATGCGTGGATAAGCCCCTGACGATAGCTTGCATAAGCTCTTTCACGATGAGGAGCCTGCAAATTATGATTGATAATAATGCCGATCGCTGATCCGAGCACAATACCCGGCAGGATAGCCATGGTCTGGATTCGGTATCCTACTCCAAATCCCGCAACTGCTCCTTCTCCGAAATAGCTGACGATTTTATTAAAGAAAAAAGTGCTCAGAAATATCATGCAATACGAGAAAAACACAGGAATACCCACATGTCGAAGTGTGATTAAATGCCTCTTAGCAAAAACAAACCTTTCCTTAACCGTCTCTTTACGAATTAACAGCACCAGCAGCGATAGGGCTAAGGAAGAGACAGAAGTAATCAGATTGGCATAGATGATACCCTGCAAATCCAGCCTAAGTATAGAGACAAATGTATACACAAGAGCAATGTTCAGCACTGCCGTGCCTACTGCGTTCCAGGAAGCTGCCTGCGCCCGGCCTAATCCTCTTAGTGCGGCGCTGCTTACTGCTGCAAGCACTGCCGGGACGGATACTGCCATCATTCCCGCCACATACCTGGTAAACATCGGTTCAATGTCGGCAGGCACATGATAGAACCATGAGAGCACAGGCGTCAGAAGCAGAACCATTCCCCCTGTCGCCACGGCAAGCAGCAGGGCAATGCCGAGCATATGCATGAACAGCTGGGTGAATGCTTTGGGGCCGCCTGCACGGCTGCGGGCCACCGCCACCTGAACAGATAGCTGCATCGCTTCAATGATGGAGATCATCACAAACGAAACGGGAATGTAAAGCGACAAGACGTACAGTACACTCTGATTCGTATGACCCAGAAAAAATACATTGGCTAACTGGGTAATCACATTAACCATAGAAGCAAGCAGCATCGGAATGGCCGTACGAAATAACAACCGGTGGATCGAACCCGTCGTATAATCGATCCCTTTCATTGGGCCACCTCCACAATCATGAAGTCTTGATTTCCTGATTCAATGTAATTCTGCTTAACAGCGGTTTATGCAAAACATGAACACAGCAGGCAGATATAGTTAGGGCATCATCCCATGAGATCAGCAGCACACGAGCACCGGGCTGGATACTTCCCTTTTGCAGTCTGTCAGCCAGTTGTATCCATACATCGCCGCTCTGATAATCCACCTTAGATACACTACAGCTATAGGGAGCGTGAATCTGTGAAAGCAGATGCCCGCCGATATGCCATCCCAGACTGGATTGCAGAATAACCTGCTCAGCTGCGTAATCAGACATCAAATGTTGTATGCTCCCGAGTATCTCGGCTGCAAAATCAGTCTCTGCAGAAGTGATCACTCTCTTTCCTGCATAATGAATTTGCAAAGCCCCCTGATCACCTCCCGATTCAAGCGCCACGGCCATGTCGGACAGTTCACCTTGAGAAGCGGAACGATGTCGATATGCATCCGGTCCTTCATCTTGAAGAATACGCTGCTCAACCAGCACAATCACTGCTTTTTCCCTTGGGAGCTTACTCCAGAGAGCAACCTGGATAGCCTCTGTGCCAGCCAGTGCACCCATATGGGTTACACCAAGGGGATGCTTAACCTGCCATGATGCGCTTTCAAGCATTCGGGCAAGCGGAGCGGTTAGCGCATGACGTTCAGGGTACGTTTGAGCCAGAATCATCCAGTCCCAGGATGCATGTGTGCCCAGCTTTTCCAGTACCATAAGTGTCAGATCGCCTGCTGTCAGACGCCTCTCTCCCCAAAGCAAAGATCGGGACACCGACCCTGCACGGCCATAGTAATGATCCTCCATGTATATGTGCGGCAAAACATAAAAATAATCGTCAGGCGTTGGCCAATCCAACGAATACAGGTGATCCTCAGCTGTAAGCCAGCTTATGTGATCCACATAGATCGGTGTGCCATGTTCGGCATAAACAGAATTAGACATGCTGCATTTTCCCATTGGCGTAAGCCTGGAATACGTTGATTTTCTGAATGGAGGTCGTTCCTTCCATAAACTCAAAAGCTCTCGCATCACGATACCACTTGTTCAAAAGCGGATGCTCTAGCATAGAGCCGGGTCCCATCATATCCAGCGCCCAATCTGTAGCCTCTTCTGCCAGCGAAGCTGCTCTTATTTTACTAAGAGAAGCCAAATAACCCTTGTTTGCATCATGGTCGATCTCTGCTGCTGCATGCCGAATCATGTTACGCAGTGAGTGCAGACGTATTTCCAGTCGTTCCAGCCCGGTCTTTTCACGTTCCGTGAAGACCGTTCTATGTTCCGTTACATAATCATAGGCAGCCTGTGCAACACCGAGCGCAAGCGCTGCAACACTGGGACGCATCCGGTGAAACGTACGTAGAGCCCCCCATAACCCGCGCTTGGTCGGACTTAAGTGACGTCCCAAAATATCCTTCTCTTCCAGCGAATATGACTGGAATTGCAGATGACTGAGACGAAGTCCACGCAGTCCCATCGTATCCAGTGGTGTTGCGGTGAATCCCGGCCTCGAAGGATCAATGATAGCGGCCTGAATGCCCAGAGGCGTACGGTTGGTCTGGGCAAATACCAGACCGATGCTGGCCCGATGGCCGTTGCCAATATAAAACTTATGCCCCGTCAGTTCCATTGTATGATCCGGATGACGCGTAATCCGTGTGCTGATTTCCGTTGCGTCCGAACCCTTTTCAGGCTCCGACAAAGCAAAGACAGCCCAGGCTGGTCCCTTCATAAACTGGCTGTAGAAGCGCTCCTTCTGTTCCTCATCCCCCAGATCCATCATGACAATGCTGGACATGGAAGGCCCAGGCCCTCCCAGAAATACGCCGGCATCTCCTGCAGCCAGCTGTTCAATCGTAATCACTCTCTCCAGAGAAGTAAGTCCGTAATAACGATCATTGCCTATCGTGACAATAGGCTGACCTCCGTATTCAGGTGGAATCATCATATGATTAATCGCCTGTAATGAAGAGGTGTGTAAAAACTCAGTGATTCGGTCTGGTTCCTGGTCAATGGTCAGCCCAATCTGACGAAGTTCGGCCGCATACTGCTTCATGACCTGTTCAAAAACAGCAATTGTCGATGGCGTAATCATCAATAACCCTCCCTGTCTGGTAACAGCAAGTTTTTGACCAATTGACCTGCATATGTATATGCGGATACTCCATGTCTCAGATAACCGTAACCGCCACCAAGGCGCTGAATCTGCCTGAATGCCTCATCAATTTCCTCATGGAGCCACGCATGAGTACGGATGGACGTAATGTCAGAACTTCGGGAAAGGAGACGATCTTCATGTAGCGTTTCTGCCATATAAAACGTTGTCAGAATATCAGCGACCATTCCTTTGACAAGCTGATGCTGGAACGTGGATTGCCCTCCCGATACGCGTACCGACAGATGCTTGCGTACATATTCCAGACCAGCCTTGCATAGCTCTATTCGGAACTCCAGCAGGTGATCTCTCAGCCTTGCCGGGTTCACCTCATCACTAATTACCCCGGCCTGCTCACCGCTGTGCGGCTGCGCTTGAACTAACAATAGACCGGAAGGCTCCAGCATCCGGTCCTGTACCTGAACAACATGCAGCTGCTCCCAGCGGTACATTCCGCCTGCCTGTTCATGCCATACCAGGGGGGCTTGGTCCAACAGATCAGCGGTTGCACACACATATGAACCTGCAGCCAAAAACACGGGATGACTGTTTATACGTAACGCTGTACTCTCCAGAATATGCGAAATTGGAGCAACCGGACGACCAGCAGCCCTCTCTCCAACAGGTTTTGCATCTGCGCTTTGGAAATCAATAACATGCATCGCTACCCCTCCTGTTCATTCTTCACAGCCTCCATGTTCAACCAGTGCAAAACCAAAAAAACTACCCAGTCCGATACTGACCATAACGGATCGTCCCTTCGGGCATACCCAACCCTCTTTCAATCCTGAGCTCAAATTAATAAACGGGTCCGTGGAGAAGGTATGTCCAATTCGCGAAATGTTATCCAGATAGATCCGTTCGAGCCCTACGCCCGTACGCCGGGAAAATTCCTTCCAGGTGGTCCAGTTCACATTGTGAGGAAGGATATGATTAATATCTTCGAAACCTAAGCCTTGTGACGCCAGCAGTTCCTGCATTCCCTGGATAATATGATCAATATATATTTGATTAAATGCTGATATTTCTTCTGGAGCTGCATGGTAACCTGCATGAAACCGGTTATCCCGCAGGACATGAGCAGCCTGTACGACATGCTGACAACTCTCTCTGCTTAGTAAAACCGCCACGGCAGAATCACCCAGAATTGCTGATTTTCGCAGATACCTCCATTCCGGAGGCAAAAAGTTGAACTGATCTGCGCAGATCAGCAGCACATTTCGGATATGAGGCTGGGTTTGCGAGAGACGATCGAGCCATTGCAATGCAGCAATAGATGTAGCACAATTCATCTGGGACAAGCCGTAGAATGGTACATGCTCCAGCTGCAGGCGGCTTAGAATGCGCTGCATAAGCCGATAGTCGCCTGGAGTCTGCACCTGAAAGGAATGAACATAAAGAACAAGGTCAATCTCGGAAAAGGGATATCCCTTCTGAAGCTGCTCCACAGCATAAATAATCGTATCATCGAGCATCTGCTCACTATCCGTTACGGGCACCCCCTCCAGATGGTGGTACTTGCGCAGAAACTGAAGCTCGCCAGTGCCCAGCTCCAATGCACTGAGCACTTCTTCCGGCTGTTGAATCTGCTCAGGCAGATACACTCCAATGTCCACAATGCCAAATGCCAATGTTTGGCCTCCTTCCTCCGTTAGCTCGCATATTGGATATGCTTATGTTCGGATCAATAAACCATGGATAAAGGAGTCTGTCTTCTCCAGATGCATGAGACATATGTACTCGCCGCTGTCCGTCTCCCCGAGCATCTGCTGCAGACTAAAAAATGGCGCGGCACTCCAGTGTGAAGGATCGTAACAGTTCTCCGATTGACATTCCCTGTACCACTGCGCATCCTGGCAGAACTCTTTCAGATCGGGATGTATGAGCAGGCTGATCCGACTCCGATGAACATCCGTTGCGCGGACTAATCTATCAAGTACCAGACCTGCTGTATCCTTGATGGAGTTCTCCGCATACTGCATATCGACACCCAGTAAGGCGGGGCCGCTACCTGTCGTCCGATCAAGGTAGATAGCCGCAGCGGTATCAGGTCCGGCTGTTGAGGCAAGCTCATCGATTTTATAGGGAAAAGACGTCTGATCCATAACAAGCAGCATCCCCTTGGCATATCCTTCTCTGTTCAGGTAATGTTGCAGCATATGCAGCGCTGCAAATGGTGCCCCAAACCCAAGATCATTTACGGCAAAACTGATAAACTGTCCCTGATAACGATTCATCAGGTAGTTCACTACAGAGATATCCGGGCGGCTGTTGGGAAAATTGTGGGCCAGCAGGAGCACATCTACTTCCGGTATCATTCGATAAAGCCCGGTCTCCTCCAGAAGTTCAACACTCATCTCATGATAGGCATTGTTGCAGCTTGCCTGCAAAAGTTCCGCATCATACTGGATTGAAGTACCTGCAAGCAGGTCCTTGTGAAAACGGATCAAGTCAGGAAGGGCGAGCGGGGCCTTCCTTCCCTCAAACAGCCTGACCTGCATATCCCGAATGAAAACAGACGATACCATCAGGCTGCGATAAGCTGCTTTTCAATATAAGCTGCGAGAGAACCAACCGTATCAAATACATCGGGTTCAAGCTCATCCGGGTCAATCTCCAAACCTTCAATCCGGTCTTCAAGTGTCATCAGCAATTCCAGCACCGAAGTTGAATCCAGATATAACTCATCAAACAAGGACGTGCTCAGTTGGATATCTTGTCTTGCTTCCGTATTCAATACCTCAGCAAGGGCACCTTTGATCTCTTCAAGCAAAACGGCTGTTGTCATGATATCTTCTCTCCTTATCCATTCGTTATTGGTGTAGGCGATACTTGTACAAGACGTTGTTTGCCCAGCAAATCTTCAGGGGTATCTCGTTCCCGGATCAAAAAGGCTTCTCCCCCCACAATCAGCACTTCAGCCGGACTTCCATGACTCAAAAAGTGTGTAGGAGACGCAGTCGGACCATACGCGCCTGAATGGAATACACCAAGCAAATCACCCTGCTCCACTGGAGGCAGCGATACACGTTTGCCCACAACATCGTTAGGTGTGCATAAAGGACCTGTAATGTTGTATTCAGCCTCAGGAGTCTCCCCGTATCTTGTCAGGGATGCGATCGGAAAATTCCGTTTCACATAAGAGCCTGTTCCTACAGCTGCCATATGACAGTTTGTTCCTCCATCCGTAACAACAAAATTCTCTCCATATGATGGCTTGACGTATAATGCCCTACTAACCAGCATGCCGCAGGTTCCCACCAAATACCGGCCAAGCTCCATAAACAGTCTGGTGTTCTTATGGCTTCGCTGAAATGATTCGAACATTGGATTCAGCTGCTCTGTCAGTTCGCTTATGTCAAGGAACTGTTCACCCTCATGATAAGGAACACCCAGCCCCCCGCCGACGTCAACCATTCGCAACGTAATATCTAGTTCGTTTTCGATACGCTCCGCAAGCTCCAGAATATGACGTGTGTTCTCAACGATTGGCTCAATCTCTAACATTCGGGTGCCCATATACACATGAAGACCCATAATCTCTATATGGGTGTACTTCTCAAACTGTTCTCTTCCCTGCAGCACACTTTGTTCGTCAATACCGAACTGACGTGGTTTACCTCCCATGGTTAGCCGCGACCCTTTGACAGAAAAGGAAGGATTCACACGCAATGCAACAGACATCATTCGCCCTTCATGGGCAGCAATCTCTTCAATACGCTCAAGCTCCTGAAAGGACTCAGTCACAATGGCATATATCCCGTAACGGATGCACGCTGTAATCTCGGCATCACTTTTCCCTGGTCCAAGAAAAATAATATGTTGCGGATCAACGCCTGCCTCTACAGCAGTATGAAGTTCTGCCAAGGAACAAACCTCAGCCCGAGCCCCCATCTCCCGCAGCATGTTCACAATTGAAATATTCGGGTTGGCTTTAAGGGAATAGAACAGCTCCACTTGGGGTGTAAGCAGCCCCCGAAGCTCCTGATACACCTGCCGAAGCACTTCACCGTCATACACGTACAGCGGAGTCCCAAACCTCTGAGCTATACTAGAAATAGGAAGCCCTTGAATCTCGTATTCCACAGACACTCACCTCACCTCGTTAATGGAAGACAGGGCGGCTTCTACTGCCTCGTCAAGAACTGCCAGCCGTTCAGGAGAAGAACCGATAATGATACCGTACAGCCGCCCGGAGAAAATCGTTCCCTCACTTTTGAATGCTGCATTTACTGTGGCAAAATTATTGATCAGCAAACCCTCTCCATTCTCTGGTCTGAACATCCATTCACCCAGCATGGCATGAAGTTCCTTATACTCCAGCAGGCGATGAAGCCGCAGAGTGTATTTTTTGGCCAATCCATAATAACCATCAGGCAGGTACTGCTGCTGAATATTGAGCTGGTAGGTAGACATGTTAAACCTTGCATTGATCTCCAGGTTGGGCCAGATCGTACCATCCTCATCCAGAATTGCATCCATACCGGCAATGCCATAATATCCATCTTGATACAGCGCTTCGCCTATGCTTACCGCGGCCTCGCGGATCACTCCAAGTTGAGCTTCACTCAGCCTGGATGGCATAAGATGTCCTTGATGTACACCCTGCTCTACCAGGGACTCCTTTACACCAAGAAACTCAACTCCGCCGGATTGGTCAATAAGAATCTGGTAGTTCAGATCGCAAATTTTGTCAATCCACTGCTCCAGCACGTAATTGATCTTGCGAATACCTTTTTTGCCTGCCTGCTTCTCCAGCATGCTCATGCACTTTTGAAATCTGGCCTCATCCGGGATTACGGTAATGCCTTTGCCGGACACCCCCATGGAATCCTTCAAGACCAGACGGCCGCCCTGCTCCAATACGAACTTTAACTGTTCAAAACCGGAGGCCAGCTCTTCCAGAGACGCACACTCAACACCAGGGATTTGGCGAATATCAAGCCGCTTGTTCAGACGTCTCGAATATCCTTTGTCATTCACCTGACGAAAGATCATGGAGGATGGAACCGCCAAGGGAATTCCTGTAAGATGCGATAGCTCTTCTTCCTGTTCTGATGTGCCAAAAGGAACCAGATAGACAGGTGATTCTGCTGTCTGTGCCAGTTCTCTCAGCTTGTCCATCGTGGCAGAGCACTGCAGCAGACTTGCCGTTATGTTAAGTCCCGGATTATTGTGTTCGGGTGCAATATACCGGGACCTGCCAAACCCCAAAGCTTGTGCAGCACTTATAAAATCCGGGCTCGGCAAACTCTTGAGCAGCACAATATCTTGATCTCCGGCAAGAAAAATCCCCAGCTCCTCCATCCGGTGTACGACATCCGCAGCCGAGCCTATGCTTAATGAGGGCAGCTTAAGGATCTCCGGTTCCTCCCAGTACTGCTCCACTTCAAAGTTATTCAAATAGACAAAGGTAACATCATGCCGGCCCGTTAACGCCCACTTCAGTCGGCTTGAGAAATCGGTTAACACCGTGGTCATCGCCATCACCCCCTGTTTCTGCATATTGCATCACTGCTACACTGAATGTAACGCCAAGTCCAACGGTGACAAGCAAATAATAATCCCCTGGCTGCATCAGTTTCTGCTCCAGAATAGCCTGGAGATTAATGTACGGGTCTGAACAAAAACAGTGTCCGATCTCCTGTACATTCAATGTGTAGATGCGTTCATACGGATAAGATAAACCGGCAGCGACCTTCTTCCAGGAAGACAGATTTACATTGTGAGGAACAATATATTGAATCTGTTGTAAAGTCAGGCCCGCACGCTCCACAGCTGTGACAATCACTTCACACAACCGAGGAATATATATCTCTTGAAATTCCCTGAGGATCTGGGGAGAACCCGTCAATACATTGCAGAATTGCCCCAAAGTTATACTGGTGAGTCCAACGACGTGGCTTCCCGCCCCCCTGCTTCCTACCAGAACGGCTGCCGACGCCTCTCCCATTACCGTTGTATTGGGGATCAGCTGCACTACAGGGCTAAAGGTTTTCTCGCCCGTCAAAATTAAAATATGGTCATCCGCTTCCAATGAAGGCAGCAATGTCTCCGCCACATGAAGGGCCATCAGCCCTGATGCACAGTTCTGCTGCGTAAGCGAAAACGCGATGGCATGCTGCAATCCGTAAACCCTCTTTAGAGCTTGCAAAACTTTCATAGGAAAGGGGAAATTTTCCTGAATTGTGTGGCAATAAATGATATACTTAATCGAGGTGGGAGCAACGTCAGGATGACCTGTCACCTGGGCAAGAACCTGTCCAAGTAACGAAGATAAATCCCCATCCCTGTCGTGCCGAACCTGCTTCAAACCATGAATTTTCTCCAGCACTTTGGTCTGGGCATGGTTAAGTCCAAGATGCTCGTTCAGTTCCCTGATCGGGACAATGTGCTCCGGAATGTGAGACCATATCTGCTTAATATGCATCAGTATCAGACACCTCGTTATACAAACGTATGGATCTCCCTTTATACAAAACGTATGAATCTCTTTAAATTGGAGGGAGAGAAAGAGCTTCCGCAGAAGCTCTCATCTATGAAACTATCGTATCTTTTAAGTAAGTAGAACATTAGGCACGAGCCAGGGCAGCACGGGCTTCCAAAGCACGAGCTTCAAGTGCACGAGCTTCCAAAGCACGGGCTTCAAGTGCACGAGCTTCCACCGCGCGGGCTTCTACTGCACGAGCTTCCACCGCGCGAGCTTCTACTGCTGCACGAGCACTTACTTCACGTGCCTCGCCCAGCCCATTTACTTCCAATTGTGAAGCTTCAATCTCTTTACGCTTCAATTGCTCCAGTGTAATGGGAGTCGCTTTAATCACCATTCATTTTTCCTCCTTTCATCTTGGATACTATCATTCTATAATCTTCCAAATCGCATTTAAACTGTAAATGGAGGTAAATGAACCTCAACCTTACTTACCCCGGCTTTTGTTCACTCTGTGGATGCAGTATACCCATCCATTTTCAACGCTTAAAACTATATGCAAGGGATGGTGAATGAGGATGATCGGACCCAAAATCAAAAAAATCCGTGAGCAGCTGGGACTGTCTCAGAAACAACTTGCAGGTGAGGATATGACACGTTCCTACATAAGCCTTATCGAAAAAGGCAGGGCCGTTCCTTCTCACCGCGTGTTGAAAATCATCGCCAGAAGACTTCATACACCCGTGGAGTTTTTTGTAGGGGGAAGCGCGCAGGCAGACAATGATATTGCTCAGGCTGTTCTGGACAAGGCCAAAGCCTGCTATGCTGCGCAAAATGACTCTGATTGCATACGTATAGCACATAAAGTGCTGACACTGACAGAGGATATCTCGGATCAATCTGAGGCCTATCTGCTTATTCTGCGGAGTTACAATCGGCTTGGGGAATATCGGCGCACTTTGGATGAAGGGGATCTGGCATCTTTTACAATTATCCAAACGGGAGATCGGGAGCACATTGTAGCGTATTATCTGGAAATGGGACGAGCCGCATTTCATGCAGAACTATATCATGATGCCCGGAAATATTATGAGCAGGCACATACTTACAGCAGCCGACTCAAACATCTGCATCATGAATACATCTGCGCATTAACTTATCTTGGCACAACCCATTTACGTCTGGGCAATGTGGACGAGGGTCTGGAATATTATATCAAAGCGGAGAAGGAAGCCCGTATGACGGGACAAGCGGAATTGTACGGAGAAATAACGATGGGTCTGGGCAAAGCCTATTATATGTCGAATCATGAAGATCATTTGCTGTTAAGTCAGGATTGGACTAGAAAATCCGTAGAAGCCTATAAACAGGCAAACAGCGACTCCTATGTTCTGGCACTTCACAATCTCGCTGTCATTCAACTTCACATCGGACACAAAAAAGAAGCCCTTGGGCTGCTCAATGAATGTGCAGTAATCTATGACCAGCGCAAGCTTCCTCACAAGAAGGCTTCTATACTGGAGGAAATCAGTAAAGTGTATCTGGAGGAGAATAACCCCGAGCAAGCAGAATCGATTATCAAAGAAGCCCTTCAGTTGCTGGAGCTCCAGGATGAAGGCATGCTTCGTGCCAAGTTATACCGCCTGCTGGGCATCGTATTTCATGAAAAAAATAACCGTGATCAAAGCTACTATTTTCTGAGAATGAGTCATGATCTGCTTAAACGAATCGCCGCCAGTCGCGAGGCGGATATCAGCCAGCAGCTTATTCGGTTGAGTTTGCAGGAACCTAAAATGAGCTATGAGGACTACAAATCCTATATCAGGTAAACGATCTTCACCTAACAACTAGGGAGACTCGGATGAGTGAATTAAATAAAGGGGCTCCTTGCAGAGCCCCTTCACATGAATGAACTCAGCTCCCAGAATACATCCTGTGCTGTGCTCAGCGAGTAGGAACCGGATCGTTCAGTTCCAACGAAACGTTCATTGGTTGGTTTGGCACCAAAATATGCTGTCCGTAAGTTTGGACCAGTCCTCCACGGAGCCCGTAGATATGAAGCTGTCCCGAAATGAAGGGTACAAGCATGATAATAACAAAACCGAGCTGCATTGCAGCGGCAAGCCATTTCGTACCTCTTTTCTCCATATTTATCTCTCCTCATGTTTTTAATCAACATCAGACCGGTCATCGTATCAAGGTGACCTATACTATATCTTACGGACATTTTCAGTGACTTAAAATACGTTAATTGCCATTTACCTCCATTTTCCTGCAAATTTCACGAATAAAACGTCATATGTGGTTTTTCCTCACGATAATATTTCAGCCGCTGCTGCAAACTGCCTGTGTGCAGTTCAAATAAATGACCGTCCGGGTCTGTAAAATAAACCGATTTCCCATCCTTCGCATCTCTTGGTCTTCCGGGAATAATATCGGCTCCGGCGGCTCGCAGCTGCTCTACCGATGCTTCAAACTCCTCTTCTTTTACAGTAAAGGCGATATGGGTATAGGTACGTTCCGTGTAATTACGAAGAACATCCTCCTGATTCAAAGCAATCCAAAGCCCGGCCAGTTCAAAGTAAGCCAGCTTGCGTCCTTTTACCTGGATTCGGGCACCGAGAGCCTGCTCAAAGAATGTAATGGATTGCTCCAGATTAGATACGGAAAAGCATAAATGGTTGATTCCCTGAATGTTCATATGGCTCCTGACACCTCCGGTTATTTTAAAGGGGTACATCCTTATTATGGTATACGTTTCCTGCAGAAAACAAGCATTCTCATCGGTTCACACCGCACCTTCCTCTAGGCGAATGCATAGGGTAGGTTTATAAAGGAATGTTCGAGGAGGTTGTGCAAACGATGAACCCGGTCTATCCATTTTACGGTGAGAAAACGGTGTGTAAGCCGCAAAATCTGGCTTTCCCGCCCCAGCATCAGGATCAACAGCCCGGTCTGGAGACGTTAATGGTTCCCGAGCCGATCAGCGAGGACCCTGCTTATATTGGCAGCTGCAAGCTTCAAGGCAAAGTTGCGATTATAACTGGCGGCGACAGCGGCATTGGACGGGCGGCAGCGATTGCTTTTGCCAAGGAAGGGGCAGACGTTGTTATTGCTTATTTGTACGAACGAACAGACGCTGAATGGACACGCAGCCGGATCGAGGAGCTGGGCCAGCGCTGTCTGTTGATTGAAACCGATCTGCGGCTGAAGCCCAATTGTGAACAGGTCATTCGCAAGACAATGGAAACGTTCGGCAAAATGGATGTGCTGGTCAACAACCACGCCGTGCAATACGTGCAGCAGAGCATTGTCGACATCTCGGAGGAGCAGCTCTATCATACGTTTCAGACCAATGTGTTCTCGTATTTTTTCCTGATCCAGAGCGCCCTTCCGCATCTGTGCAAAGGAGCATCCATCATCAACACGGCTTCCATTACGGCCTACAAAGGTGATGTGCGACTCATTGATTATTCCTCAACCAAGGGAGCGGTCGTGTCGCTCACACGCGTACTTTCCCAATCCCTGGCAGATAAAGGCATTCGGGTAAACGCTGTCGCTCCGGGTCCAATCTGGACTCCGCTTATTCCGTCCAGCTTCTCGGCTGAGGATGTGCAGGTGTTTGGCACAGATACGCCGATGGGCCGGGCAGGCCAGCCCTATGAACTTGCAGCAGCATACGTCTATCTGGCATCGCGTGATTCCTCCTATGTTACGGGTGAATGCATTCATGTGAACGGCGGCGATATGGTAACTACGTAAGCATATGCAGCTGCAGCTGATTCTATATACGTTTGATTGCCAATGAAACACATAGATACGGAGGATAGGTTGGATTTGGAGCGTTTGGCAGGAGTTTGGCGGTCTGGTTGCGAAAAGGGTTTAGGAGCTATCGCTTCGGTTAAAACAAAATCTGACATCTCGCGACAAGGAGCTGACCCACCATGAACTTTGATTCTCTCTACCAACCCTATCCCTCCTACCGGGTACCCGTCTATGCCAAGCAAGGCATGGTTGCTACTTCACAGCCGCTGGCGGCACAAGCGGGGCTCGATATATTGAAGCAAGGCGGCAATGCCATCGATGCCGCCATTGCTACCGCGGCAGCACTCACCGTGCTGGAGCCAACGTCCAATGGCATTGGCGGCGATGCTTTTGCCCTCGTCTGGACGGAGGGCAAGCTGCATGGCCTGAATGCCAGTGGACCTGCGCCTCAGAGCATTTCGATTGAGGCGCTGCACGCGGCAGGCTATACGGAGATGCCGAAGCTGGGGGTTGTGCCGGTGACGGTGCCTGGCGCACCGGCGGGGTGGGCGGAGCTGAGCCGTCGTTTTGGACGGCTCACGCTGGCGCAAGTGCTGGAACCGGCCATCCGCTATGCGGAGGAAGGTTATCCGCTTGCGCCGGGGCTGGCCCGCCACTGGGCGCGGGCAGCTGAGGTCTATGCACGCCAGGGCGATGCGGATGCAGGGCGTGCGTGGTTTGAGACGTTTGCCCCTGGCGGGCGCGTGCCCGCTGCGGGGGAGCTGTGGCGCTCGCCGGGCCATGCGGCCACGTTGCGCCGGATTGGCGAGAGCGAAGCGCGAGACTTTTACGAAGGAGAACTGGCGGAACGCATTCATGCTTTTATGGCCGAGCACGGCGGTTACCTGACTCGTGATGACCTGAAGGCTTTCCGGCCGGAATGGGTTGATCCGATCTCGGTATCTTATCGCGGCTACGATGTGTGGGAGATTCCGCCGAGCGGGCAAGGGCTGATCGCCCTCTCCGCACTCAATCTGCTGAAGGGCTTCGACTTTGCCGAGAAGGAATCTGTCATCAGTTATCATCGGCAGCTGGAGGCGATGAAGCTGGCTTTTGCCGATGGGGAAAAATACATTACGGAAGAACGCAAGATGGGCGTGTCCGTGGAAGAACTGTTATCCGAGGCCTATGCCGCAGAACGGCGTAAGCTTATTGGCGACACAGCACAGGCACCAGAAGCTGGTGATCCGCGCGCAAGCGGGACTGTTTATTTGGCAGCCGCAGATGGCGAAGGCAACATGGTTTCTTTTATCCAGAGTAATTATATGGGCTTTGGATCAGGACTGGTGGTGCCGGGCACAGGCATCGCACTTCAGAACCGCGGACATAACTTCTCGCTCGATCCGCAGCATGCCAACGTTCTGGAGCCAGGTAAACGCACCTATCACACGATTATTCCCGGATTCCTGACATGCGGCGATGAGGCTGTCGGTCCATTCGGGGTCATGGGCGGTTTCATGCAGCCCCAGGGTCATGTGCAGGTCGTGATGAATACGATCGATTACCACCTAAATCCACAAGCAGCCCTCGATTCGCCGCGCTGGCAGTGGATGAAGGATAAAACGGTGCTCGTAGAGCAGGGCTTCCCGCCGCACATTGCCCAAGCGCTCGCCCGCAAAGGACATGACATCCGCACCGAGCTGGACGCCTCCCAGTTTGGACGTGGACAGATCATCTGGCGCAACCCGGATACAGGCGTACTGTGCGGAGGTACAGAGAGCCGGACAGATGGCTCTATCGCGGCCTGGTAGAACCAATCACACCGTAGAAATGATACAAAAATATTGCGGGCATGGTGCAAATATCGCTGGTATAGTGCAAATATCGAAGAGATGAGGCAATTATCACAGGGATAATGTAAATATCGCAAGCATGATGTGACAGTTAGGCAAACGATGAAGGGAACATTTAACATATTGGTTCAGCCCCAGTCATACAGACGCTGGTGGGAACATATTCGTTGACACAACAAAGTCCCGGGTATATTTGATTGTGAGTTTAAGTGTAACGATCTCAGATGACCTTATTTGTGTGGTTTTGAGCTTTCTGGGATTCTAACGATTCCCAGAGAGCCTATTTCCCCTAAAATCAAAGAAATTGCCCTGTTTTCATGTGAAATACTTGAAATAAGGTTTCCTGAGATCGTTAGAATTTAAAAGTAGCGAAAACACTCCATATAAGGTTTTTACGAATCGTTAGAATTTTTGCAAGCTGAAAAATGAGGATTTGTAGGAGGCACATCTCTGGCCGCGGCGAAATTGTTTTCATTTTCAGGTCTTAGCTACGGACGAATCAAGGTTAATTTCGAATAGTGTGACTACGGTGGGACTTGTGCTGCGCTGGGTTTGAGTAACTTGTTTGGGATGGACTTGCGCTGCGCTGGGTTCGAGTAACTTGATTGGGATAGGACTTGTACTGCGCTGGGTTCGAGTGACTTGATGGGGATGGACTTGCGCTGAGCTGGGTTCGAGTAACTTGATGGGGATGGACTTG
>NZ_JBNOKM010000038.1:0-29647 GCF_050171015.1 Paenibacillus sp. TC-CSREp1
AAGGCCCGTTGGTCAAGGGGTTAAGACACCTCCCTTTCACGGAGGTAACAGGGGTTCGAATCCCCTACGGGTCATAGCAATATCTATTGCTACAAGAATGGGTGAGAACCCCAAAGGTTCGTCGGAGGATTTGCATCGTTAGGTACAGCTTCGCAGTCTCGAACGAAGTGAGAGTATCCCCTACGGGTCATAGCAATACCAATTGCTTTAAGAAGGGATGAGAATCCCAAAGATGGAGGCTTAGCTCAGCTGGGAGAGCATCTGCCTTACAAGCAGAGGGTCGGGGGTTCGATCCCCTCAGCCTCCACCATATACTTTTTATAACGACGCGGGGTGGAGCAGCCCGGTAGCTCGTCGGGCTCATAACCCGAAGGCCGCAGGTTCAAATCCTGCCCCCGCAATTGAGGCTTTCTTCACGGAAAGTGATCTGGAACCGTGGTGTAGTTGGCCTAACATGCCTGCCTGTCACGCAGGAGATCGCGGGTTCGAATCCCGTCGGTTCCGCCATTCTTATATGCTTCAGGGATGAGAATCCGGGTTTCGGGTTCGTCGGAGCATTCACTTCGAGAGCATCTGCTTCGCAGTCTCGAACGAAGTGAGAGTATCCCGTCGGTTCCGCCATCTTTACAAGCATCAGGGATGAGAATCCTAAATATGGCTCGGTAGCTCAGTCGGTAGAGCAGAGGACTGAAAATCCTCGTGTCGGCGGTTCGATTCCGTCCCGAGCCACCATGAATATAACAATTTGATACGCCGGTGTAGCTCAACTGGTAGAGCAACTGACTTGTAATCAGTAGGTTGGGGGTTCAAGTCCTCTCGCCGGCACCACTTTTATGGAGGATTAGCGAAGTGGCCAAACGCATCAGACTGTAAATCTGCTCCCGTACGGGTTCGGTGGTTCGAATCCATCATCCTCCACCAGTTTTATTATGAGTCATTAGCTCAGTTGGTAGAGCACCTGACTTTTAATCAGGGTGTCGAAGGTTCGAATCCTTCATGACTCACTTTTATTATATGCGCGTGTGGCGGAATTGGCAGACGCACTAGACTTAGGATCTAGCGTCTTTGACGTGGGGGTTCAAGTCCCTCCACGCGCATCCTTTATTTGCGGAAGTGGCTCAGCGGTAGAGCATCGCCTTGCCAAGGCGAGGGTCGCGGGTTCGATTCCCGTCTTCCGCTCCAAATTTTGCGCCCTTAGCTCAGCTGGATAGAGCGTTTGACTACGAATCAAAAGGCCGGGAGTTCGAATCTCTCAGGGCGCGCCATTATTTTCACTAAAACAATAACTATGCCGGCGTGGCGGAATGGCAGACGCGCTCGACTCAAAATCGAGTGGGAAACCGTGGAGGTTCGAGTCCTCTCGCCGGTATATATAACGGGATGTAGCTCAGCTTGGTAGAGCACCTGGTTTGGGACCAGGGGGTCGCATGTTCAAATCGTGTCATCCCGATTTTTTGTTTTATGCGGGTGTAGTTCAATGGTAGAACTTTAGCCTTCCAAGCTAATAGCGTGGGTTCGATTCCCATCACCCGCTTTATATATCGAGAAGGAAGAGACAGCTGATGCCGTCTCTTTTTTTTGCATAGAAGCAGCGTTATTTCCATAGTTCATGGACTAAATTCCCTCCCCTGTGTTCCTCCAACCTACCTGACACGATACATTCATCTACTAACAAAAAAACATTCAACCATCGATCTCAACTTATCGTTAGCCCCCTTTATACCCCTTATTTTACTGAAATCATCTCTAATTTTAATAAAACGCTTACAAAAATAGCTTGCGAAAATGCTCAGCCTGTAATACCATATGAATTAAGCGCTTAACCTTTAGGGGTAAGGCGCTTAAACTTAACGTAGATTAAGCGCTTAACCCGTAAAGGAAAGGATGGCGATCATATCATGACAACGATTCGACTAACGATGGCTCAGGCTCTGCTTCGGTATCTGGATCAGCAATATATTTCAGTAGACGGGGTAGAAACCAAATTTGTTAAAGGCATTATCGGAATATTCGGACACGGTAACGTGACAGGGATTGGAGAAGCACTGGAGCGCAGTCCTGGAAGCCTCACATATATGCAGGGGAAAAATGAACAGGGCATGGTGCATACAGCAGCAGCTTACGCCAAACAGAAGAACCGTAAACAAATCTATGCATGTACAACGTCCATTGGACCAGGTGCATTGAATATGATTACAGCTGCAGCGACAGCAACAGTGAACCGGATTCCGGTATTGCTTCTTCCTGGGGACAACTTTGCTACACGTGAACCAGATCCGGTGCTGCAGCAGCTTGAAGTAAGCAGTGACTATACGATTTCTGCTACGGACCCGTTCAAGGCGGTCAGCAAATACTGGGATCGTATCGTTCGTCCAGAACAGCTGATGGTTGCTGCTGCAAATGCGATGCGTGTGCTTACAGACCCGGCTGAAACAGGTGCTGTAACCCTGGCATTGCCTCAAGACGTTCAGGCAGAAGCCTATGATTATCCTGAATCATTTTTTGCCCGCAAGGTGCATTATCTTGATCGCAGACCCCCTGTGCCAGCAGCGATTGAACGGGCAGTAGATGAGATTGCTCGCGGCAAAAAGCCATTGCTTGTTGCTGGTGGCGGGGTACTGTACTCCCAGGCATCTGCTCAATTGATTGAATTTGCTGAGACTTTCGGTATTCCAATGGCTGAAACGCAGGCCGGAAAGAGTGCAGTAGCCTGGGATCACCCGCTTAACGTGGGAGCTATCGGGGTAACGGGTTCTCTGGCAGCCAATCGTTTGGCTAAAGAAGCGGATGTAGTGATCGGCGTAGGCACAAGATTTTCCGATTTTACTACGGCGTCGCATGCAGCTTTTCAACATGCGGAAGTGAAATTTATTAACATCAACTTGAATAGCATGGATGCTGCCAAGTTGGGCGGAGAAGCGATCCTTGCAGACGCTCGTGAGGGATTACAAGCATTGCAGAAGGGATTACTGGCCAAACAGTATCACACTGGCTACGGGTCATCTGAGGTAGCGGAGCTGCGTGATCAATGGACTGCGGAAGTAGATCGGCTGTACGCTGTGCAGCATGAAGCTGGTCTTGCACAGACGACAGCAGTTGGCATCGTAAACCGTACAATTGATCCATCTTCAGTCATTGTCTGTGCGGCGGGAAGCCTTCCAGGTGATCTGCATCGCCTGTGGCGTGCGGCTGAACCTAAGACCTACCATATGGAATATGGTTTCTCATGTATGGGATACGAGGTTAGCGGGGCATTCGGCGCAGCACTTGCAGAGCCGGAGCGTGAAGTGTACGCCATGGTAGGTGACGGCAGTTACCTGATGCTGCATTCCGAGCTGGTGACAAGCCTGCAGGAACAGAAAAAAATGACGATCCTCCTGTTTAATAACAATGGATTCCAATGCATTCATAATTTACAGCGCGAACACGGCAGTGACGGGTTTGGGAACGAGTTCCGTTACCGTGAGGCAGAAAGTGGCCGTTTGACCGGAGACTATATGCCAATGGATTTTGCAGCTCACGCACGCAGTATGGGAGCCAAAGCATATCGAGCAGAAACCGCCGAGCAGCTGGAGCAGGCAATCCGTGATGCTAAGAATGAAACCGTAACAACCTTGATTGAAATTCCAGTAGTACCGGGAACCAACACAAGCGGATATGAATCATGGTGGAATGTCGGTGTACCTGAGGTATCTGTGGAGGAAAAAGTAGTTCGTGCTCATGAGGCGATGAAAACAAATCGCGGCAAAGCAAAACTTGTTTAAACGGATTTCATATATTCATCCATTGAATTTATTTTTCATGACATAATGATTGATTACACAGATCGTGTTATTAAGATGACCAACCAAAGGAGCCGTGAAACCATGAGCAAGCTGCCATTTCAGCTTGGGATTCATCCGATCAACTGGGTCGGCGAAGATGTGAAGGAGCATGGTGATGACACCACTTGTGCCCAGATTCTCGATGATATTCAGCGTCTGGGATTGACGGGTACAGAGATGGGCCGCAAGTATCCGACTGATCCAGCAACCTTGCGTGAGGAGTTGAGCAAGCGAAACATTAATCTGATCTCTCAGTGGAAATCCGTGCTGTTCTCTGATCCGGCATATCGCCAGGCAGAACTGGATGACTATCGCAGACATGCGGAGTTTCTGCAATCCATGGGCAGCAAGGTGATAAGCACTGCGGAAGTAGGCGGGTCGCTTCATTTTGATCCAAGACGGACACCGAATGAAAAAGAAGTGCTTAGACTCAGCGATGCCGAATGGCATGTTCTTGCTGAAGGTTTGAATCAGGCGGGAGCTATCGCTCAGGAGTATGGTTTGAAGCTCACCTATCACCATCACGGGGGCACGGTAGTTGAACAGCCGGAGGAAATTGATCGTTTGATGGAGCTGACAGACCCTTCACTGGTGTATTTGCTCTTTGATACAGGCCATGCCTATTATGGCGGAGCTGACCCGCTTGAAGTGTTGCGTAAACACTATGACCGGATTGCCTATATTCATCTGAAAGATATCCGTCCGGATGTGCTTGACCAGGCGCGAGCAGAACAATCGGATTTTGTTGGCTGCATTCGAAGAGGCGTGTTCACCGTACCGGGAGATGGATGCATTGATTTTGAACCCATTCTGCAAGAGCTGATCACTCGCGGTTATGATGGCTGGGCGATGCTCGAAGGAGAACAGGACCCGGCGATTCACAATCCGTATGAGTATGCGAAGCGTTCTCTGAGCTACATGGAGTCTCTGTACCAGCGCGTTTAAAGACAAGTAATTAACTTATATACAATTTCACGATAGAAAGGGGCTCTCACACGATGACTTACGTATCCTTTCCGGCCTCAAGGAAAAAGGATTTCACGGCTATTGGCCGCTTGTGTATCGACTTGAATGCCAATGAAATTAACCGCCCGATGGAAGAGACGATGACGTTCACCAAATATGTGGGTGGTTCTCCGGCGAATATTACGATCGGGATGTCCAGACTCGGGATGGAGACTGCTTTTATCGGCAAAATTGCAGGTGACCAGATGGGCCGCTTCATCCAAAGTTATCTGGAGAAGAACGGGATCGATACCTCCAATGTAGTGACGGACAACACGGGCGCAGTAACCGGTCTTGCTTTTACAGAAATCAAGAGTCCGACAGACTGCAGCATTCTGATGTATCGCGACAACGTGGCCGATCTGTTATTACAGGCAAGCGAGGTACAGGAACAGCTGATTGCGGATTCCAAAGTATTGCTGATCTCCGGTACAGCTCTGGCACAGAGCCCTTCCCGGGAAGCGGTTCTTCAAGCCCTGACCTATGCCAAAAAACATGGTACCGTCATTGTGTTTGACCTGGACTATCGTCCATACACATGGACTTCGGATGAAGAGACTGCGGTCTACTATAACCTCGCTGCCGAGAAGTGCGATATCATCCTGGGTACACGGGAAGAATTCGATATGATGGAGACATTCGAGCACAACCCGGAGCATAGTGATCAGGTGACAGCTCAGAAATGGTTTGATTTTTCAGCCAATATTGTGGTGATCAAGCACGGCAAGGAAGGCTCCATTGCCTATACACGCGAAGGCCTGTCGCATCGGGCAAACAGTTACCCTGCTCGTGTGGTCAAAACGTTTGGCGCAGGCGACTCCTACGCCGCAGGATTCCTCTATGGTTTGATGCAGGGCTGGACGATCGAGCGCAGTATGAGTTATGGAAGTGCAGCGGCAAGTATCGTCATCTCCAGCCACAGCTGCTCGGATGCGATGCCAACCGTTGAACAAGTGAATGACTACATCGAACGCTGCGACCGGGGCGAGATTATTCCGTCCTAAGCGGCACATATGATAGATTGAGTGATCTGGCGAAGAACAATGGATAGGAAGAGGCACAAGAAACGTGCATGAAGCGCATAAGAAGCACATAAACGAGGGGAGACAGCACACATGGGAAAAGGGACAACAGAAGCGTCTGCAGCAGTGACGAATGTACAAAACTGGATCGGGGGAGCTTGGGTAGCCCCATCAACAACCCGGACTGAACCGGTAGTAAACCCGGCTACAGAGGAGATTATTGCATACGTGCCGTTGTCCGAGCAGGCTGATGTGGACTTGGCCGTGCAGACTGCACGCGAGGCATTCAAGTCATGGAGCAGCACACCGGTTCCTCGTCGTGCTCGCATTCTGTTCCGCTATCAGCAATTGCTGGTGGAGAACTGGGAAGAGCTGGCGAGATTGGTCACATTGGAAAATGGTAAAAGCTACGCCGAGGCGTATGGAGAGGTACTGCGCGGCATTGAGTGCGTGGAGTTCGCAGCAGGTGCGCCGAACCTCATGATGGGTAAGCAACTGCCTGATATCGCTACAGGGCTGGAATCAGGCATGTTCCGTTATCCGATTGGCGTAATCGGCGGAATAACCCCGTTCAACTTCCCGATGATGGTACCTTGCTGGATGTTCCCGCTGGCGATTGCTTGCGGCAACACCTTTGTTCTGAAGCCGTCTGAGCGTACACCGCTGCTGGCAGGACGTTTGGCAGAGCTTTTCAAGGAAGCAGGGCTGCCGGATGGTGTGCTTAACATTGTGCACGGTGCACATGATGTAGTTAACGGATTGCTTGAGCATAAAGAAGTCGCAGCGATTTCCTTTGTTGGCTCACAGCCTGTTGCGGAATATGTGTATAAAACAGCATCTGCTAATGGCAAACGTGTTCAGGCACTGGCTGGAGCGAAAAACCACTCCATCGTTATGCCGGATGCTGATCTCGATCTGACCGTTAAGGAGATTACCAGTGCAGCCTTTGGATCAGCGGGTGAGCGCTGCATGGCTTGCTCCGTGGTCGTTGCTGTTGGTGATGTGGCAGATGCCCTCGTACAGAAGCTGGTCGAAGCTGCGGATCGCATCAACATTGGTAACGGTATGGACGAAGGTGTGTTCCTTGGCCCAGTCATTCGTGGTCCTCACAAAGAGCGCACACTGGGTTACATCGAATCAGGCGAGCAGGAAGGCGCAGCATTGATTCGGGATGGACGGAAGGATCAGGCTACTGACGGTTCCGGTTATTTCGTAGGGCCGACGGTCTTCGATCATGTAGATAGCACGATGAAAATCTGGAAAGATGAGATCTTTGCTCCTGTGCTTTCGGTGGCAAGAGTAGAGACATTGGAGGAAGCCGTTGAACTGGCAAACCGTTCGGACTTTGCCAACGGGGCATGTCTGTTCACTCGCAGCGGTGCGAATATGCGCCAGTTCCGTGAAACAATCGACGCGGGTATGCTTGGTATTAACCTGGGCGTTCCGGCACCGATGGCCTTCTTCCCATTCTCCGGCTGGAAGAAATCATTCTATGGAGATTTGCACGCTAACGGCACCGATGGTGTTGAGTTCTACACACGCAAAAAAATGGTAACCACACGCTGGTAGTTATTTAAGAAGAAAACAGTGTGTACATGTAGGGGCTGAGCGAGAGCTCAGCTCATCAACACCATAGGGACGCATATAGGGAGGATAACGGAATGGGCAAGGAAAAAGTAAGAATTGGTATCATCGGGGCCGGACGAATCGGTAAAATTCATGCGGACAACCTGCTGCGTCATCCGCAGGCGGAGATCGTAGCCATCAGTGATCTGTTTGCAGGTCCTGAACTGGAGGCATGGGCATCCGAACGCGGCATTTCGGTAGTAACCAAGGACAGCAGCGAGCTGATTGCAATGCCGAATATTGATGCGGTGTTAATCTGTTCCTCAACCGATACACATGTGCCTCTGATTGAGCAAGCGGCTCAAGCGGGCAAGCATATTTTCTGTGAGAAGCCGGTCAGCATGGACTTGTCCCGGACGGAAGCGGCTGTAGCCGCTGTAGCGAAGGCGGGCGTGAAGCTCCAGATCGGATTTAACCGTCGTTTTGACCACAATTTCAGAAGAGTACGGTCACATGTGCTGGAGGGCACCATCGGTGATCCGCATATACTCAAGATTACTTCCCGTGACCCGAGCCCGCCGCCAGCGGAGTACATTCGGGTATCTGGTGGGATTTTCATGGATATGATGATCCACGATTTCGATATGGCCCGTTATTTGTCAGGAAGTGAAGTAGAAGAAGTATACGCCAAAGGCAAGGTGCTCATTAATCCGGTATTCGCAGAGCATGGCGATGTGGATACGGCCATTGTGACGCTGACATTTGCTAATGGAGCGATTGGCGTGATTGATAACAGCCGTCAGGCTGTGTACGGATATGATCAGCGTGTCGAAGTGTTCGGCTCGCTAGGCAGTGTGGCGGCGGATAATGACCATCCGAATACGGCACAGATCAGCACAGCGGCTGGACTGATGCGTGATAAACCGCTGCACTTCTTCCTTGAACGTTACAACGAAGCTTATGTGCAGGAGACAGCTCTGTTCATTGATGCGATTATTCAGGATAAACCGGTAACTGTGGACGGAAATGATGCGGTACAGGCTGAGCGAATCGCCCTGGCAGCCAAGCTGTCTGTGGAGCTGGGAAGACCCGTGAAGATGAGCGAAGTCCAAGGTGCATTGCAGGGCTCGCAATCCGCAGTGCTGTAGCATCTCGTAAATAACGATATGGATGATATCATGTCTCGGGTTAAAGTAATGAGCAATTCGTCCGTTGGATGTAATTCGTTGGATAATATGATTACTCGAGAACAAGCACCACCAAGTAATAGATGAATGCGGAAGGAGTGGATCACAGCATGTCAGAACTTATCGTTAAACCGGCCGTGAACCCGGAGGCAGATGGAACAGTGTTAACCGTAACTCCAGAGTCTGCTGGCTGGGAATATGTCGGATTTCAGGTGGCGAAGCTTGCAGCTGGGGAGAAACTGAGCCGGGAGAGTGGCGATCAGGAGCTCTGTATCGTGCTTTTGAGTGGACTTGCGAATGTGAGCACGTGTGAACAGAAATGGGAGAACATCGGGAAACGAATGAGTGTTTTTGAGAAGATTCCGCCGTACTCGGTCTATGTCTCCACATCAGATCAGGTGCAGGTTACCGCACTTACCGATCTGGAGATCGCAATCTGTGCTGCACCGGGGAAAGGCACCTATCCTTCGCGTCTGATTGCACCCGAGGATGTGGGCGTGGAAGGCCGCGGTTACGGCAACCTGGAGCGGCACATTCATAACATTTTACCTGAGCAAAAAGAAGCAGACAGCCTGCTGGTCGTTGAAGTGTTCACACCGGACGGTCACTGGTCAAGCTATCCTCCTCATAAACATGATCGGGATGCACTCCCGGATGAATCGTTGTTGGAGGAAACGTATTATTTCCGTGTACAGCCGGAGCAGGGCTTTGCGATTCAACGTGTCTATACCGATGACCGCTCTGTAGATGAGACACTGGCTGTGAAGAACGGTGAAGTGGTGCTTGTGCCGAACGGATATCATCCCGTAGGTGCGCCTCCAGGGTATGAGGTGTATTATCTGAATGTGATGGCAGGACCAACCCGGACATGGAAATTCCATAATGATCCTGATCATGAGTGGTTGTTCAAAAAGTAAAGGGTAAAGTAAAATTAATAAGTAATTTCGTCTTCACATTGCGTAAGCAGTATTCCCCCTTCATAATAAGAAGAGAATAATCATCTATGTATAATGAATTTATATATAGCACAAATGGGGAAAAACGATGAAAGCAACCATTTACGATATAGCACGCGAGGCGGGGGTATCCATTGCTACCGTCTCGCAGGTCATTAACGGCAAAGGCAAGATCAGCGAGAAACGCCGCGCCGAGATTATGGAGATTATGGAACGCCTGCACTATCAGCCGAGTGCGATTGCTGCTGCCCTGACTGGCAAGCAGACGTACACACTGGGTTTGCTTGTACCCGATATATCCAATCCTTATTTTGCTGAGCTTGCCCGGGCCGTGGAGGATCGCAGCCGCCAGCTGGGGTATAGCGTAGTCATCTGCAGTACAGATAACAAGGACGAGCGGGTAGAGCGGTACCTCAATCTGCTGCAGCAAAAAAGAGTCGATGGCATGATGATCGGAACCGGGATCGATAACGCCGAGATTCTGTCACCGTTGCTGCAGCAATCCATGCCTGTTGCGTTGATTGCTCGCCATATGCCTGCTCTGTCGGTGCATACCGTTACCATTGACGATAGGCTGGGCGGCTCTTTGGCTGCACAGCATCTGCTGGAACTGGGGCACACACGCCTGGCAGTCCTGTCAGAGCCGTCCAAAGTCAGCAGCAGTCAGGAGCGTGTGCGCGGTTTCCGCGAGGCTCTTAACAAGGCAGGACATCTGCTGGAGCCAATTCAGATTCGCGAATCGGCAGCAGATCTCGCTTCAGCCAAACAAGAGGCGCTAAGACTGCTCGGTGAGCAGAACTATCCCACTGGCCTCTTCTGCTGTAATGATATCCAGGCGATTGGTGCACTCCAGGCGGCCAAGGAATTAGGTCTGCGTGTGCCGCATGATGTATCCATTATCGGATTTGATAACACTATTCTCGCTTCCGTAACGAATCCGCCGCTGACAACGGTTGCCCAGCCCATAGAGGATTTGGGGCGCCACGCAGTGGATCTGCTTATTGACGAACTCAAGGACGGACTACAGGACGAACAGACAGCTGCGCAGAAAATTGTGCTCAAGCCAGAGCTGGTTGTTCGTGATTCGGCAGGCCAAGCACCAGCAGTTCAGGGCAAGTAAGCATAGCAAATAGACCTCAGCTCACCACATGGTGGAAGTTGAGGTCTATTTGTATGGTACTCTGCGTACTTCTGACATATCATTTTGGTGCATTTCATTCGGAATACATCGGGCCTTGTATCCTATTACTGCGCTTTCTTGCAGGTTGTTGCAGTTGCATAACCCGTCAGAGTGCAGCTACACTTTAAACTTCTTCACCTCGGCTGCAAGTGCCTTCGATTGCTCCGCTAGTTCATTCGAACGTTCAGCGATGCTGGTGATGTAATTGAATTGCTCCTGGGTAGATGAAGCTACCTCCTCCGTAGAAGCGGCGCTCTGCTCCGACATAGCGGCAACGCTGGAGATGATCTCGGCCACTTTGCCTGCATTGTCGTCCAGCTCTGTAGTCGCAGAGGATACTTGCTGCAGCTGTTTCTCGATCCCGTCGATAGACTGCTTGATTCGAACAAAGGACTCACGCATCTCGTGCACAGCAGCGACCTGCTGTTCCATTCCCTGTTCTGCAGCATGAACTTCACCTACGCTCAGGCCGCTGGCTGTCTGAATTTCCTCAAGCAGCACGATAATTTCTTTGGCCGAGTCGGCCGACTGTTCCGCGAGCTTGCGAACTTCCTCAGCTACAACAGCAAAGCCGCGTCCGTGTTCTCCCGCCCGTGCCGCTTCAATAGATGCGTTCAGCGCCAGCAGATTGGTCTGGGAAGCAATGCCCTGAATCATAGCGACAATACCCTCGATTTTCTGCGATTTGTCTGTCAGCAGCGTAATGGATTCTCCCACCCGATCCATTGAATGGCGGTTGCCATCGGCAAGCTCAACCTGGTGCTCAACAGCTTGCAGACCCGCCAGCATAGCTTCTCCTGCTTCGCGCATCATGACAACAGATTGCTCGACACTGTCGTTAATACCACTAACGCTATCGCTCATTTCTGCCAAGCGCCCTGAACCATTGTAGACGGATTCAGCCTGCGCACTGGATCCTTGAGCCAGCTCGTCTGTTGCAATCGAAATCTGCTCTGCGATGCGTTTGGTGTTATCGGTATGCTCCTGCATTTCTTCCGAGACCGTGAGGACTCGTTCAGCCGAGCCGGTAACTTGACGCAGCAGTGTGCCGAGTTGATCAGACATCTGATTAAATGCGCTGCCCAGTTCGGCAAATTCATCCTTGCCCCTAGCCTTCACTCGTCCCGTGAAGTCACCCTCAGACATTTGTATGGAGGTTTGGTGCAGCTGCTTCAACGGTTTGATGAACAGAGCAGCAACCCAGTAAGCCCCGGCCAGTACAGCCAGCAGTGTTACACCAATGATGAGAATGTAATTATTACGTAACTGGTAAAATTCGGCGTATGCGAGTTTCTCTGAGATAACAGAACCAATCACCCAGCCTGTACTCGGAATCTGTTTGTAAAACAACAGGTAGTCTTCGCCATTATAATGGAACGATCGCTGGCCTGAAGCATTGCTTTGCATATCTGCCAGCATCGGGCTTAATTCGGAATTTTCTTTAGCAGAAGTGTTTACGAGTTTAGCATCAGGATGAGCCAAGAGCAGCCCGTTTCTATCTATTAAGAAAGAGTATCCGAGTCCGTTCAAATTTATTTTTTCTACCGTATCCGTTAATGTCGACAGTAAAAGAACGCCGGAAACGACACCCTCCAGATCACCTTGCTTGTTGTGTACTGGCATCGCCATGGATACAGCATACTTTTGAGTCATCATATCCTGATAAGGATCAGTGAATATTAAAGCATTGGATTGTTTGGCTTGTTCATACCATGGACGTTTACGTGGATCATAGCCAGCGTCTGGTGTCCAATCCGATCCATTCATAAAGGCGCCGTCCTTTTCGGAGCCGAAATACAAATCGGATAAATTCTGTTGGTTATTGCCCATGTTCATAATTTTAAAATAATCTTCGGTAAGCGTGCCTTCAGGCACCGCTTGCTCAATGACAAAGCCTAAGGTCTCAACAACCTTGGCATTGCTGTCAATCCATCCTTCTAATTGGTTGGTCGCGGACGTCATTAATCCATTAAGAAGAGATTCAACATTGCGAGTGGCTTGATTTTCTGTCTGATATAGACCAAGAAGGGCAAGAGGCAGTGCAGTAATTAGCACAGCGGCCAGAAACATTGCCATTAATTTGGGTTTGAGCTTCATCTAAATTTCCTCCTAGTGTGTTAATTCTCTGGTGAATGAAACTCGTGTCATACTGGCAGAGCTCCTCTCACCCTCTGCGTTTTCCGACCCTGAATGTGTTGAAATGTTGAAATTCGCTTAATGCTGTTCTATCTCTACTAGGGCGTGTCTTGAAACCTACTGAAGTGCATCTTTTACCGCCTTTTCGCCCCCTGGCCTAGCATATGAAATATATCGACAATATTCATTCAAAATGTATAGTATGTTTCCATACCATTCTTAAAAAGTTTTGAAATCGGGGTAAAGATCATGGCAATAAAAAAGGGGTGCTTCCAGAAGGAAACACCCTTAATGTGTTATAGGAGTATCGCGGGACCAAGCCGCGTAATTAATTCAGTAAAAATGCCAATGCCTCATCATACGTTTCCCATTGAAATTCAGTCTGATGTTCTGATTCCTTCGAGATGCGATGAAGCTGCATCTTGGCTATGGCTCCGCCGACAGCTACACTCGCCCGTTTCATGCCGAGGTCTTTGAGAAGTTTTTGATGCTCGACAATTTTCTCCTTGGTATCCTGTGGGAAAGCTTTCATATGTATCATATTGACCAGCACATCAAATGAGTTCCCCAGTTGTGGAGCCATTTTCTCGACCTGCGCATTGACTTCTTCAACCTGATCTGGTGACACGATCCCTTCCCAAGTAATCTCAATAATCGGTTTCGTTGAATCTAAACGTCTGACTGACATATAAGCAGCTCCTCATTCATAAGTTTATGTATTATATAAGTCTATTAGCCTATTAATTATACTATCTTCTACACTGAATGAACATGGATTTCACATGATTGTAGTTCTTATGGACTACATGATTATATATGAGTAAAATACAGGTAAATGAAGGGTCTCTCTCAGATGCATCATGTATGTTGGATTGCAAACACAAGTGGAATGCCTATTGCAAAAAGCCGCCCAGGAATAAATTCCTGAACGGCTCTTATCTAAGGTCATTATACGTATCAATCTTAATGCCAGAGCGCACCAAAAGGGAGGCTACAAGCCAATCTTCAAGCTGTCTCCTTCAGTAGCGATGCCCTTGGAGCGAGTAATGCTCAGCTTCTGTTGCTCTGTGAATCCGAGGGTTTCCCCATCATGCAAGGTCACATTATTCTCCACGACGTAGGTTGTAGTCATAAACATCATTTCGAACA
The DNA here is from genome assembly GCF_050171015.1 of Paenibacillus sp. TC-CSREp1. Classification (NCBI taxonomy): domain Bacteria; kingdom Bacillati; phylum Bacillota; class Bacilli; order Caryophanales; family Paenibacillaceae; genus Paenibacillus; species Paenibacillus sp. TC-CSREp1. The sequence continues at coordinate 14,026 of NZ_JBNOKM010000038.1, forward strand.
CATCACTTAACGGCTTTGACGAACCAATGATCTCCATCTCATCTTTACCGAAGTTGCACAGGCCGTATGTATATGCGGAAGCACCCGCTTCGTTCTGATACAGGCCGATGAACACCCAGAGCGGGACAGGCAGTTCACCGTCTTTAAGACCGCGACTCACTTCTACATACTTTCCTGCTTCAACAACAAGAGGGGACATATAGATTGCGAGCGCATGATCGAGCTGTAACAGTGCCGAGGCGGTTCGGGTAAAGAGGGCATGCCCTTCAATTGCATCCGCTGCATTTAGTACAGAGACGATGATCTGAGATTGATGCCTCGATGTCACCTGCTCGGCTTCAGGCCAGAGGATATTTAACCTGGCATTCTCTTCAACCTCCTGATTCGGAACAGGAGCAGCGATGTGAGCACACACGACCTGCATCCCGTCAACTTCAAAGAAGAGATTGCCTTCCTCAGCACGTTCTTCAATCTGAATATTCCATTCCCTCTCCATGTTGCGGATAAAAAGCTCAAAATCACAGTCTTCCCGTTCCAGCAGCACAAATCCGACAATGGTCTGACTATGATCTGTTCGCTGGGCCGCAGCGACGGATTCAACGTTCTCCTTTTTGCGTCGACGCAGCTTATCAAACAGTCCCATGTTCTGTTCTCCTTCCTGCTTCCAGATTCATCTGGTGATAGATATGTTATCCTTCATACCTTATCATATCAGAGACGTAAAGTCGCAGGTCGCCACTGCTCTCCGGAAGTTACAGGAACAATACAAGCAGAAGAGCGATGATTGCAGGCAATCCCTGCTTGATAATAATGGAGCGTGAAGAGGTTACTCCACCGTAGAGAGCGGCGATAATGACACAAGCCAAGAAGAAAATTTGAATATGCAGCCCTACACTGGCATCCGGATAGACAAGTCCCCAGATCAAACCGGCGGCAAGAAAGCCGTTATACAAACCCTGGTTTGCTGCGAGAGCTTTGGTGGAGCTGGCAAACTCCGGAGTTGTGCCAAACGTTTTCATTGTGCGTGGACGAGTCCACATGAACATCTCCATAATCATAATATAGATGTGTTCAATGGCTACAAGAGCAACAAAGATTGTTCCGATCAAAAGAAACACCCTGCTTTCTATTATGTAATTGAATTTACTAACGTACCTATTATATAAGATTAGCATACAGGTAGAAAGGGTCAAATTAATTTTTCACAATTAAATAGTGTATCATGCAATTGAATCATAATTGTCAGTCATTTCTACCGCATAGAATGGGGATGATAGTTCTATCAGGTTCTGCAGATTGTCAAAGGTTCATACATGGGGTAAGTAATTATTGTAGCCAAATACAAGCCATATCGGACACAGAAGGGGAGGGTATACTATGGGAACTGTTCAATTTGTTCTGCTGGCTGATGATCCATCCACATTTGAGACAAGGGTTGTGCCCTTCATTGATATTGAACTCGCCGGAATTCCGGGGGATCGACACTACGGTTTGTTAAGACCGGCCGATTCCCGTCAGAAAATCTACAAACGCGGGACAATGATAGCTAATCGCAGGCAGATCAGCATTGTCTCCGAGGAAGAGTGTGCTTTGATTGCCGAGAAGATGAATATTCCAGAGGTTCGCCCCGAGTGGCTTGGAGCCAACATCCTGGTTCGAGGCGTAGAGCGATTGACGGAGCTGCCCGCGGGCACACGCCTTCTGTTTCCAGATGGAACAGGGCTGATCTGTGAAGGAGAGAACCTGCCCTGCGTACATCCGGGAAAAGTGATTGAACAGGTTTATGGGCTGGAGGGTTTGCGCAAAAAATTCGTGCCAGCCGCACGCAAAAAACGCGGTATTGTCTGTTCAGTTGAACGTGAGGGTGTCATTAACACAGGTGACACCATTGAAGTCATACGCCTGCCTTAGTATCCCGACAGGTATATTTTGCATGGATCGTCATTCCAGACGGCTTCTGCCTTTATCAGATGGAACAGATTCAGACCCTTGCATGTATTCTTCAGGTGTGCTGCCAATAACGGATTTGAAGTCTTTAATAAAATGGGATTGATCGTGGTACCCTAGGTCCTGCGATAACTGGCTTAAATCACAGGTTAAACCTTGTTCTATGCATTCGGCCGCATTTTGAAGTCGATATAATTGAATTACGGTTTTGGGGCTGAGGCCTACATACTGACTAAATAAACGCTGGAGCTTGCGTGTGTGCAGATTGAAGCGTGTGGATAGCTCGTCTACTCTCAATATATCTCGATTCTGCTCGATGTGCTGTACGATGTTATGGATCAAGTTCGCTTCCCGATCCTCCGCAGGAAGACATGCGGACAGCACCTGGTCCATATGCTTAACCTTCTGTTCAATCGGGATATCCCCCAGCAATACCTCTTCAAGCGACGCAGCGCTAACGCCTAGCAGACTGGATACCTCCAGCGGTTTTCCATAGAGTGTAGAAACGGGAGCTTGAAGAAAGGGATAGAATCCTCCCGGTTTAAACTTTACACCGAACACAAGACCTTTACCGTGAATAGAGTAAGTGAATTTCCGATCAGAAGGCCCGAAGAAAAAGGTTTTGTTTCGCTCAACCACCAGATTGACACAGGGATTGGGCACCACATGCTGAGGATATGATTCACTGCCTTCAAGATTCCAGGAAACCATCCAATAATGTCTGACAAAAGGTTTAAGTTCATCGGCTGGGAGCAGACGTGTCAGCTGATATTGCAGTTGTCCCTGATCCAGATGAAGAATTCCCAAAGAGGGAGTTATCTGCTGGTTTGTCTCTTTCATCCCTGCGTCCTCTCCGTTCACATGTAAATAAATAGTTCAACTTATATAGTTCTTTACCTTTAATTATAAAGGATAATCCGTTGTTGTCGCGTTTTTACAATACATGGTTTGGGTATAACGATAGGATAGAAATGAAGAAGTTACTATAGTGAGATAAAAGGAGTGAACCGATGTGGTATTAAAATATGAATTTTATATCAATGCAGGAAGAGACGAAGTATGGAATGCCCTGATTTCTCCTGAGGGCACGCGCAGCAGCTTCTTTGGCAGTGAGCTTCGATCCAACTTTCAGCCTGGACAGCCATTTGCCTATGTCGGGCCGGGGAATGATGGATCGGAAACGGTCCATGTATACGGGGAGATTCTTGAATTTGAACCACTGTCCAGGTTAGGTTACCGTGAACATCCTGGACCTTCGTATCATGCCAATCATGCGGATCTTCAATCAAGGGTGCTCTTCCAGCTAGAGACTGTTGGAGAATGCACCAAGCTGACACTTACGAATGACGAATTCACTGAAAATCATCCTTCCTTCGCAAATGCACAGAATAGCTGGTGGATGATTCTGAGTAGTATCAAGACGTGGGTTGAGACGGGAAAGACGATAAACTTTGGGTGGTAGCAGCCGGTTGTATTCTTGCAACAATAGCCTTCCCTTTAAAATTGGAAAAATCATTTAACAACGTAAATTTTCGCTTATGGAGCGGCAGTTTGCGTTTTTTTTTATTATTTGTGACTTAAGCCCTACACTTATTGTCTTATCATGTCGAAATACATATTAAAATACCTTATTTAAGAGGGGATATCGAGATGTTTCTGAAACGTAACGAAGCAACCAAATCTAGTCGTGTGGATTCAAACCAACAGTTATTGGAGTACAGCCGTAATTTACTGGAGAACGCCAAGAAGGGTTTATCGTGGACAGGCGAGAATGGCAATCTTGTTCAAGCGGATAATGAAATTCTGAAAAACTTCCAGCAAGCTGTGCAATTAATGCAGTCACAGCGTGAGGCTATACATATGCGTCTTACCATGCTCAATCAGGCATTACATGTGGGTATGTGGGAATCGGAGATTGTTGCGGGTGATCCGCTGGATCACAATAATGTCATTTCATTCTCGGATGAGTTTCGCGAGATGCTTGGTTACAGCAATCCAAAAGATTTCCCGAATGTGTACGAGAGCTGGACTAAATCGGTCCATCCGGAGGACCGACCTCATTTAACGCAGGAAATTATCAAACATGTAAATGATCCGAGCGATAAAGTGGGGTATAATGCGGTAAGTCGTATGATTATGAAGAGTGGAGAGGAACGCTGGTTCAGATGCCTTGGCCGACTCATGAAAGATGCTTCCGGTAAACCTATCAAATTGATTGGTGTAATGTTTGACATCCATGAGGAGAAGCGCAAGTCCGATGAACTCGAAGCGCTCGTAACGCGTTATGACCTGGTTAATCGTGCGCTCGTAGAGGCACCATGGGATATGACGGTGGTTGCCGGAGACGTGGTGAATCCCGACAATGAATTCTGGTGGTCGCCGCAATTCCGGAAAGAGCTCGGATTTAATAATGAAGAAGATTTTCCTAACGTATTTAGCAGCTGGAGCAGCCGACTACATCCAGAAGATCACGATCGCGTAATCAACGATTTTGCCAAACATATGAATGACTATAGCGGCAGAACGCCGTATGATCTCGATTATCGTTTGCAGCGCAAAAATGGGGAATATCGCTGGTATCACGCCGGAGGCGAAACCATCCGTGACGAGAACGGAGTACCGCTGCGTGTAGCAGGAACGATTCGCGATGTTACTCACCAGAAGAATAAAGAAGAGATCGTTGAATCAATGAATTTGAAAACGAAACAGTTGTCCGAGTCCATCGAAGAGATGGTGCGCGGCATTAACTCGATTACGGATCAGGCACAAGAACTGGTTAACGCCCAGGAGTTGTCCGCTGATGCGGCAACACAGGTGCGGGATAGTGTAGAAGAAACGAAAAACATAACTGCGTTTATCCGTGAAATTGCCAGTCAGACGAATTTGCTCGGCTTGAATGCAGCCATTGAAGCTGCGCGTGCAGGTGAACTGGGTCTGGGATTTGGCGTAGTAGCAGGTGAAGTGAGGAAGCTGGCCGATCATAGCTCAGAGGCCACAGTTAACATTGAAGACAGCATGCAGAAGATGAAAACGCTGATTGACCATATTTTACAGCATATCGGTAACATGTCCACATTGACTCAGAACCAGGCAGCACTGACACAGCAGGTGAATGCTTCGATGGACGAGATCAATAATATGTCACAGGATCTGGTGAACTATTCGCGCAACCTGTAGAACGATTCAAAAAATCCACCGGGATTCAATCATCCTGGTGGATTTTTTAAGTTCATCCTATTTTGTAAGCGCGATGCGTATTATACTTGCAGGATTTTAATCAGGTTTGTGTTACCGGATTGGCCGATCGGTACACCGGCAGACAATACGATGATGTCCCCTTTTTCAATGTAACCTGTTTTAATTGCGTTGCGTGTTGCAGATTCGAACATTTCATCCGTTGTTGTCACTTTATCACCCATAACCGGAATAACGCCGGAGAGCAGGCAGATTTTCGCCAGAACCTCCTCATGCTGAGTTACAGCAATAATCGGAGCTTTTGGACGATATTTCGAGATCATGCGGGCCGTGAAGCCGCTCTCTGTTGAAGTGATAATTGCTTTTGCATTCAGCACAAGGGAAGAGCTTACTGCCCCTTGACTGATGACTTCGGTAATATCAGCCACTTGCTGTGCTGATTTTTGATCGAATTGCTCTTTGTAGTCAATCATTGTTTCCGCACGGCGTGCAACGGCAGCCATCGTACGCACGGATTCAATCGGATATTTACCAGCAGCAGATTCACCCGACAGCATGACCACGTCTGCACCTTGCAGCACGGCATTGGCCACGTCACTTACTTCAGAACGTGTTGGGCGCGGGTTTACTTGCATGGATTCCAGCATATGTGTAGCAACGATAACGGGCTTGCCGGCTTTGTTACATTTATCGATCATTTCCTTTTGCATCATAGGTACATCTTCGATTGGCACTTCTACCCCGAGGTCGCCACGTGCAACCATGATCCCGTCGGATGCTTCAATGATATCGTCAAGGTTGGTCATGCCTTCCTCGTTCTCGATCTTGGAGATGATCTGTACATGCTCCTGTCCGCGTTCTTTCAAAATGCTGCGGATTTCACGGATGTCATCCCCTTTACGAACGAAGGAAGCTGCGATAATCTCGATATTGTTCTCGATACCGAATCCAATGTGCATAACGTCGCGTTCCGTTACGCCTGGCAGTGTCGTTTTGATTCCTGGCAGATTGACACCTTTACGTGGTTTCAAGATGCCGCCGCTGATGATTTTACAGTGAATCTCCGAACCTTCAACAGACAATACCGTCAGATCTACCAGACCGTCGTCAATAAGGATGCGATCTCCCGGCTTAACGACCAGATTCAATTCAGGATAGTTAACAGCGATGCGGTCCACGTCACCAAGAACATCCTCGGTTGTCAGCGTCAGCTCTTTCCCGGCTTGAAGGTGAACGGAAGCCTCTTTCAATTTACCGATACGGACCTCCGGACCTTTAATATCCATCATGATCGGTACATATTTGTTTAGTTCAGCAGCTGCTGTACGAATATTGTTAATCCGGTTTACGTGATCCTCCAGCTCTCCATGAGCCATGTTCAAACGGGCCACGGTCATGCCTTCCTGAATCATTACTTTTAACGTTTCGATTGAGTCACAAGCAGGTCCCATGGTACAGATAATTTTGGTTTTCAACATGCTGATATCCTCCTCATATTTGGTGCTTATGTGTTCATTGTAGCGTTTTCTGTCGAATCAAGATATGAACTATAGTACAATGATTGGAGTATAGTCCGATAACGAGGTGTTATATGGTTACTCCACTTGAAGTCGTTCATATTAATGGTGTTGGCTGGTATGAAGAAACCGCGCAGCCACAAGGAATTTGGCGTCTTAGTCTGGTTACCTATGGAAAATGTGTATATTGGGTGAACGGTGATAAACAGATCATGCAGAAGGGGGAATTGCTGCTTATTCCGGGCGGGGTACCGTATTACGGCAAAAGCATTCCCACCGTTACGCATACGCAAATCGTTATTTTATTGAAGCAGGATGAGGCAGGAGGACTACCTGCGCTCGAACAGCATCATGCCTTGTGGCACAGACCAGGCTGTTACGAGCTTCTTCATCAACGAATGAAATCCATCCAGCAACAATGGGAAGAACGGCCTTCTTATTATGTCATGATGAGCCAGGCCTTATTGATGGAAGTGCTGATTTATATTAATCGGGAGCTGGATCGCGGAGTGATTTCGCCGGAGAGGCATCGGTATGTGGAGCGAATGAAACGTTACATTGAACAGCATTATCGGGAAAAAGTAACGAAGGAAGAACTGGGTGATGAGATCGGCAAGTCTCCCAACTATGCGGCTGCATTGTTCAAAAGCATAACGAATCAGACGATTAGCCAATACGTTCATGATCAGCGGATGAAAAGGGCACTGTACCTGCTCACCGAGTCGCAGCTTTCCATTCAGGAGATTGCCGAGTTTCTCGGTTATCGAGACCTTTCTTATTTTTACCGTGTATTCAAACGCCTTATGGGCAGTCCACCCTCTGATCTGCTGCAGGAACGTCCGCCTGTAGTCTGAACGATGTGTGTATACATGGATAACAAAAAAAGAGGGCCGCGGCCCTCTCTGATTGTATGCTAAGCATTTCGACTTGGCTGCTGCGTTGCTCTGAGTGGCTGCTTGCTTTTCTCTCGAGCGTGCCCCAGACGTTTGGCAAAAACATGCACAGTCCAGTAGGCTGCTTCCGCAAACATAATGCCCCCTACAACGTCAAGCAGAGAATGCTGTTTCACAAATACCGTAGAAGCAATAATGAGCCACAACCAGACCGACCCGATGATTCGTACTGAAGGTTTGGCATTCAAATGTCGGTTGAGAATAATAAATAACAAGTAGCTTGTAAGACAGTGAACACTTGGAAAGCAGTTCACTGGTGCATCATTCGCATAGATAAATTGCACGAGCATACTGCTGATATCTGTTCCACTTACTTCCGGGCGAGGAACGTACGAAGGGAACACGACAAAACAAACATTGGCAGCCATTACCCCGACGTTATACATAAGAAGTGTGCGCCAGTACAGTGATTTGTTTGTAAGACCCAGATAGAGAAAGCCTAGATACAGAATCGGCATCCAGCTGACGTACGGAATAATAAATTCTTTAATGAACGGAATCTGTGTGTCAATCCAGGCATAATTATAGAAGACATCGTCTCCTGCTTGACTGCCTAGAAACATGTAAATGGAGCCTTGCAGTGGTATGCACAGAATAGCCAGCAAATGTCCCCAGCGTTGAAAGAATGCTTTCATAAAATCCTCCCTGACCTAATATGCTGTTTAACACATGTTAACCGAGCTTTATATAATAGACGCTATTTAAAGACAGCGCCCCTTCAATGGTTTAAATCTTAAGTAATACTATAATGGACACTTAAAGGGATAAGCCATACCTGATTTTATGGGAAAATGGACATGCATAAGTCTCTTTTTTGTTACTTTTAGATGGTTAATCCTTTACTGTAGGCAGCATAACCATTGGCTCCGTACATTGCTAAAGGTTCATGTTTTGCTCTGCCCGGTATTATATTCTGTGTATCTTGTACGGGGAACACTCCCTAACGTTGCATTAAATCGTTCTGAAGGAGCGCCTATCATATCGTTCTGAAAGAGCATTCATCATCGGCCGAGCTTTGTTTTCATCTTCCGCAGCTTGATCATCTCCTGATTTTCCTGTCTCTTCTGTTGTCGTGTTATACTCAGTAGGATGGGATCCATGCGAGACAAGCATGACGACCCTCTATACAGATGAACGGCAGGTGAAATGATGGAAAAGACAGCTCAGGATGTTGCTGAATGGATGGTTGGCGAGATTAAGTTCACAGGCACGCTTCGGCAGGAGGCAGCTATAGAATATGTTAGAGCAAATTTTGGGGAACAGTTTGTTTTTGTTAACGAAAATGGCAATGCCTCCTTGTCCAAAGAGGTGAAAAAGGCATTTCGCAAGCTTCACGGCGGGCGTGTAGCCTGGGACCGCGATGCTTTTATGTGGGCATGGACCTAGTGCATCTATTGCATGGAATTTGTTGATGCCTCCAGATGGTGTTTGGTTATGTTGGATATGCAATAACAGAACATTTTTGCAAACCATGTATAAGTTGGAATGGAACTGCATATCCTTTCATAAGACCGCGTTTCCTTAACTGCCGTCGGTGGCCATATTATTGAACGTTTTTCTAAAAATTTTAATAAACATGTATTTCCAAAGCTGTTTGAAAAGAAAATACAAAGGTTTGCTTTTTATGTGGATTAGCGTTATACTAAGAATTAAGTTGTACAGAGCAGAGTGGAAAACCTAATTCACATATTGTAAAGGGCGATCACTTATATTTTATGACTGGTACCTTTTTCAATGTGTGAATTTTTATTTGCTTGCTGCAAAGAACAAAGGAACATGTTAATTTTTATTTGGAGGTGTAATTCACATGCAAAACGGAACAGTAAAATGGTTCAACGCTGATAAAGGCTTCGGTTTCATCGAAGTTGAAGGCGGAGAAGATGTATTCGTACACTTCAGCGCTATTACAGGCGAAGGCTTCAAAACGCTGGACGAAGGTCAACGCGTGCAATTTAAAATTGTACAAGGAAACCGTGGTCCTCAAGCAGAAGAAGTTGTAAAACTGTAATTAAAGCATAGCTGCCTTTAACATGTTATAATGGTAAAGGCAGCTTCTTTTTTTGAACATAGATGAAAGTTGGCCCAACCGTTGTCGAGGCAGAAGTTAGGCGGATGTTACACTTCCGCTAAGCAGTGGCTTTTGTGAAATAACGTCAGTAAGATGTGTTTCCATAACAAAGGGGGTAGAAGTCATGTATAATCGCAAAAAACCGATGGAAGAAATCCCACAGGCTGATGCAGCAATTTGGGAATGTACGAGTGATACGTGCAAAGGATGGATGCGGGACAATTTTGCGTTTGATAGCGTGCCTACTTGTCCGATATGTGCTTCTGAGATGGTCAGTACGACTAGGATGCTGCCATTGCTTGAAAATTCGAATAGCAATCTCAAGACGATGTCTAAAGGAAATCGGATTTAATATAGCTTACCCGCCTCTCACGAGGTGTTTTTTTTTAGACACATCACACCCGCTGCGAGGTGCGGAATTAAATATGAATTTACTGGCATTCGTTGATGACGGATGCTTTTTTGTTGCAGGAAAAAGAACCTCCTGTTGTTCCGTGATGGAACAATAAGAGGTTTTTTGCTTACTAATATAATTACAAGAGCTATCTATTCCGGATACCTTAGATGAACAGGAACGGAAGAAGGAATAGTGTTGCGATCAAGGCGATATCATAACCTGCTCCGTATCCATAACCGTATCCACCACCGTAAGGGTAGCCCCCATAGGCTGACGATTTGGCTTTTTTGGCTGAGGCCAGTTTCTTAGTGCTTACTCTGCGAAGCTGCTGCTTGGATTGGACAGCGCACAGGCGCGGACCTTGGAAGCATCCATTCAAGTACACCTTTCCATCCCGGCATCCTCCAAGTGTGCCATACATATGCTTGCCGTCTTTCATGACAAGACAGACAGGGCGTCCCATATGCGGTGACAAAGTTTCTTCACATACCGGATGAATTCTGTGCATGCATATCCCCCTCAATATTGCGGTTTGCCGCTTGAAATCAACGGTTTGTATATCATAGTAGAAACAGAGTCAATTGGTATGGACGAGTACCCGGATTTTGGCATAGTCAGGCGCCGATTTTGTATTTACTCCATAGACTGGAGGGAAGGGAAGGAGGGGGAGACGTGGATTATCATGATCTGCTGGCTCGTCTAGGTGAAGGTAGTGCGCATCCTGGCGGATTCTCGGCAACACTGCAGCTGCTGGATTCACTTTCACTACCTGCAGGTGCTCATATTCTGGAGGTTGGATGTGGTACAGGAAGGACGGCATGTCATCTGGCGCATCTGGGATACCGGGTAACTGCGATTGATCTGCATCGTCATATGCTGGATAAGGCAGTGAGACGTGCGCGTAAGGAGCAGGTGGATGTGCGTTTCATTCAAGCGGATGCTGCAGCGTTACCTCTGCCCGATCATCAGGTGGATGTGGTGTTTATTGAGTCTGTTACCATCTTTACACCCTGGCGTAAGACAATTGCCGAGTATGCAAGAGTGCTAAAGCCTGGAGGATTACTGGTGGATCGGGAAATGGTTCTCTCGGGAAGGAAAACGGAGCTGATGAGCCGCAGGTTGAGGCAATTCTATGGTATACGAACGCTGGCGACCGCAGGGGCGTGGAAGAAAAGATTGAGGGGATGCGGATTCTCTCGCGTTCAAGTTAAGGAGCATTCACGTACGATGGGTAAATGGGGCGTTGACCACGATCCTCTTCGTGAGATGGATATGAATTGGCTGGAGGACAAAAGAATGCAGCGTATGAGTCGAACGAATGACAGATTGCTTCTGAAATACGGAAAAAGACTGGGGTATGCCGTATTTACAGCGAGAGCTCCACTCGGTTCTGGCCCTGAATAAATAAAAGGCAGCCCATGATCGTTATGATGTGAGCTGCCTTTTATTTATTGGTTTGATGACTGGTAGGCATATATCCTAATTGTAGCGAGAATTCATTCAAAGCACGTATGTTAAAGCATATCGTTATCAATAATGCGCCAGTGATGTTTAAGCAGCGCCTCAAGCTGTGGTTTATCCTTTGCCCGAAAAGCGCCTAGAATCTGTCGGTGCTCTTCGTTAACTTCATGCAGCACCTCGGATAGTTTCGGTTTATTATCACTGACATAGGATTGCCTTATGAAGCTGTTCTTGAGTGTGTTTAACATTTCAATAACGGTGGCATTCCCGCAGCGCTGGATGTAGAGATTGTGAAAGAGATATTGATTTTTGCTATATGCGGCCAGATCGAGCCGGCTGATGTCTTCGTCCATTCGGGCAATCAGGGCTTCCATTTCAAGCAGTTCAGACGGTTTGAGCTGATCCACAGCAAGTGTAGCAGCGAGAGCCTCCAGCACACCGATGGCCTGAGAGAATTCAAGCTTCTTGCTTGTGTCAAAAGGAGCAACAATAAATCCCCTGCGCGGGATATACTGCAGTAGATTGTCAGAGGTGAGCTGAAATAAAGCTTCCCGGGTAGGGGTGCGGCTGATGTCCAGCTTTTTGCAAATCTCGGCCTCATTAATCTTCTGGTTGGGAAGCAGGGTCCCGTCCTGAATCTTCTGGGCAATGTAATCATAAACATGATCTTTCAAGGACCGATATTTAGGTACCTCCATACCAAACTCTCCCTTCTGTATGTATTGTGATATTGAATGGCTGGAAAGCCATGCAGGGCACGCCGCTCGGGGTGTTTCAGGTTTTAATCATCTTAACATCGAGGGGGGAGTTGGGCAAGCAAGTTCATTTTCCAGCGGGGGAGAAGACCGGGAAAATAATAGAACATTTTCTGGAATTATAATATAAAAAATGTTTAGAAAAGCGTTGTCTATTGCACATAGGTTTTGCTAGTATTATGGATACAACAACGTATATCATATTATGTATATTGTATACAAATTGTAGGGTTATTCGCATGCTCTATGATGCGTCAGATGAATGAGTATTTTAGGAACAAATTAATCCTTTCTTAGTTATATTTCTGTTAGTTGGAAGGTATTCAGATGAGGACATCTGCGGAAAAAGAGGAATGAAGTCGTAAAGGCGGGGCGGCTTGCATACATTGGTATTGTATTTTGTATACAATATTACGCGGAAGGTTGTGAGGGCATGTCGGATACCGAAATGTTCATTCAATGGTCGGAAACCTATGCGGCACCTAATTACCATCCACTTCCTATTGTGATTGAGCGAGCAGAAGGTGTTTGGGTGCAGGATCCGGAAGGACGCCGTTATATGGATATGTTAAGTGCATATTCAGCTCTGAACCATGGACACAGACACCCTGTTATTATTCAAGCGCTGAAGGAACAGGCAGATAAGGTCACCTTGACATCAAGAGCATTTCACAGCCATGCTGCGGCTATTTTCTACCAGCGGCTCTCTGCGTTTACGGGGAAGTCCAAAATACTGGCGATGAACACCGGGGCAGAAGCGGTGGAGACAGCAGTGAAGGCTGTACGAAGATGGGCATACCGTTGCAAGGGCGTAGCGGAAAATCAGGCTGAGATCATTGTATGCTCCGGCAATTTTCATGGCAGGACCCTGACCGTCACTTCTTTTTCCTCATCTCCAGAGTATAAAAAGGACTTTGGGCCGTTCACACCCGGGTTCCGCATCGTTCCTTATGGTGATCTGGAAGCGTTGAAACAAGCCATCACACCTCAAACGGCGGGATTCCTTGTAGAGCCGATCCAGGGTGAGGCAGGAATCATCATACCACCAGACGGATATCTGGCAAAAGCGTTTGAAATATGTAGACAGAACCGGGTTCTAACGATGGCGGATGAGATCCAGACCGGCTTTGGAAGAACAGGCCGCAGGTTTGCTGCGGATTGGGAGCAGGTCGAGCCTGATATCTGGATCATGGGCAAAGCGCTTGGCGGCGGGGTAATGCCAATCTCGGCCATTGCTGCCGAGGCCAATATTCTTGATTTATTTGAACCTGGATCACACGGCTCTACGTTCGGAGGTAATCCGCTTGCCTGTGCAGTGGCGGTTGCCGCCCTGGATGTTCTGGAAGATGAGAAGCTTGCGGAGCGGTCAGAGCGGCTGGGGAATTATTTTATGAAACAGCTTCAAGGGATTCGTAGTTCAATCATTCAGGATATTCGGGGTAAAGGTCTGTTTATCGGTGTTGAGCTGAAAAGTTCTGCGCGACCGTATTGCGAACGCTTGATGTCTGCCGGTTTGTTATGCAAGGAAACTCACGAAACGACGATCCGCTTCGCACCTCCACTAACGATCAAGGAGTCAGAGATTGATTGGGCTCTCGAGGTAATCAGAGAGGTATTATGTGACGCTTAACAAAAGTTTTTCACCAGGAATGCTTAGCGTTCAACCACGATGATAAAAGGAGCTGGTACTGATGAAGAATGAGAACATTCCGGTCGCAGGAGCGCATATGAAGCAGGAGGGTGATGCCCGCCAGACCTCTCAAGCATCCGCCCTTCAGAAGGAAATAGCTCTGATTAAAGTTCCTTTCGGATTAGCTGGTGCGAGAAACGGGGCTGAACTTGGTCCGGATGAGCTTGTAACTGCCGGGCTGAAGCGGGAAATTGCGAGTCTGGGTTATCGATTGACCAGAGAAGTGCGTGTGGACTGTCCGGTCCAGCCCACTAACGTTCCGGCACGTCGACTTACGGCAAAGTATTTGAATGAAGTTCAGCAGGTAACTGAGAAAGTGTGCCAGGAAGTATCAAGCACTTTGGAAGAAGGCGCATTCCCGCTTGTGCTTGGTGGTGATCATAGTGTAGCAATTGGAACGTTGGCCGGCTTAACAGCACATTACCAGAAGCTTGGTGTAATCTGGTTTGATGCCCATGCAGACCTTAATACGGAAGATCATAGTCTGACGGGTAATATGCATGGTATGAGTTTAGCTGCAGCTTTGGGCCATTCGACGTTTAACTTGTCGCAGATTAGGGGGGCCGGTTCGTTTGTTGATCCATCTAAACTCGTATATATCGGGCTTCGTGATCTGGATCTATATGAGAAGCAGCAGATACGAGCAATGGGCATTCAGGCATTCACGATGCATGATATCGACCGATTGGGCATGAAGCAAGTGATAGAGCAGGCCATGGTTATTGCGGGGAGTGATACGGATGGTATTCATGTCAGCTTTGATATGGATTGTCTTGATCCACGCGAGGCACCCGGAGTAGGAACACCTGTACCGGGAGGGCTGAGCTACCGCGAGGCACATTTTGCAATGGAATGTCTGGCTTCATCCAATTATGTTGTGTCTATGGAACTGGTGGAGGTGAATCCATTGCTGGATCAGAACCGGCATACGGCAAGATTGGGTGTTGGATTGATCGCTTCTGTATTAGGTAAGACGATTCTATAGAAGGAAGTGTGTTTTAGAGATGATTTTAAGGGGAGAAATCGTTTGATAGAGAGTAACGCAGGGAAGGTGTCTCATGTATCGAAATTGTTGGTGGATGATGCATGGGACTTCCCTGCTAGTCATTTGTGGGTTGTGCCAGATAAAGCTTGGGTGCATAGGAGTTAGTTATAGTCTTAAGGTGATGGATATAATCATTTATAATTCAGATTGAAAAGCATAGAGGAATGTGAGCCAGGAAGGGGTATGGATACATGGAAGAATCATTAGATGGGCTTAGTGAACTTTTTTTAAAAAAAGTCTTGCATTATAAATTTGTACATGGTATATTCTAATTCCGGCCAAGAAAACACAGTTTACACGGTGCGGCAAGCAACTTACAAAAAAGCTTCGAAAGAAGCTTGAAAAAAAGAGCTTGCAAAGTTGGTTCGGACATGATAAGATATAAGAGTTGCTGAAGCGAACGAGCGAAGGCGACGAAATAAGTTTGATCTTTGAAAACTGAACAACGAGTGAGTACTGATCTTGCTTGCAAGATCAACAATGAGATTAACAATCTCGTCAGATTCAAAATGAGCACATCGCTCTTTTCAATACTTTATTGGAGAGTTTGATCCTGGCTCAGGACGAACGCTGGCGGCATGCCTAATACATGCA
>NZ_JBNOKM010000039.1:0-28715 GCF_050171015.1 Paenibacillus sp. TC-CSREp1
AGTCGTGGATAACATGTGCCACACTTTTACATTAGGGGATTTTTTTATGGTTTGGAAGTCTAAATTCACTTTTTTTTTGCTGATTATTCATGTCAGGTTTAACGCATGACTAGTGGTATCCGATGGTATCAGGCACATCAAATCGAGCGAATGAGAGTTTGAACGAAAATGGTCTGCGTATCGCTCAGGACGTAACCTGTTATCTATCCAAGCTGGAGTCGGGCAAAAAATTAATGTTTCCCCAGCATGAGGAGCGCCGTACCCATCTCTTTCTGATGAACGGTCATCTCGAACTCCAGTGCTCGGATGGCAATTTTGATCTCAAGCCGGGGGATGCCGCCCGAATTCGCAAAAGCTGTGATCTGCATATGACAAGCGCAGGCAGTGAGCCAGCTGAATTTGTCCTTATTGATCTGCCTTAAAGTGAAGAGCATTGTGGAAATAAGGCTGGAACAAGGAAACAGGAAATCGGAAATAGGAGATAGGAGATAGCCAAAAAGGACTTGTCCTGTATCAGTATGCTGATATAAGACAAGTCCTTTTTTGGATTGTGAGCTTTGTCGAATGAAGGGTAATATTCAAGCTAACGCTTATTTACGCAAATTACCCAGTTCGGAAGCAACGGCCTCCACTTCGGAGATGCTCAGGTGCTCTTTGCTCATAACCATCTCGTATAAATCCTGCAGATCCTCATATTTCTCAAGTGGAAATGCTGAAGCTTGCATTGCCGCGCCGCTGGCCATCCGCAGTTTGGTTTTGATCGCTTCAATCATATATTCCATGTTTTCTGCTGTTGCTTGTGTTAAATCCATCGTTCACTTCATCCTTTCCATCTCCGGGGATGGGTTGATCTGATCCTTTTTCCAAACGGAAACTCCTGTTATTGTAGCATGACTAGAAGGGCACAAGCCAATGATTTTGCGGGGATACCATGCATCGGTTACAATGTGAGAATAGAGCGGGGTTACTTACTGGAAGCAAAGACAGCGCTAAAGCCTGTCAGAAATGACAGTGTGCCATAGCGGGAAGGGAGGCAGTCAAGTTTGGCTGTATACAAACGAGAACTGGTCCGGCAGCAGACCCGGGGCATGCGCAGAGGCATACCTGGAGACCAGCTTGCTCTTTTTTTCAAAAAGATCACACAGCGGCATACCCCGGACGAAATTACGTTTCTGTGTATTGGTACCGATCGTTCGACCGGGGATGCGCTTGGCCCGATGACAGGTACTCTGCTGGAGGAACGCGGTATGCCTCATGTGATCGGCACGCTGGCGTCTCCTTGTGATGCGGATACCTTTGCGCAAAAGCTGGCGTCTATCCCGGCACACCATGCCGTGATTGCAATCGATGCATGTTTGGGCCCGAAAGATGCCGCCGGGACATACTATGTGTCGGAGGATGCACTGCTTCCTGCGGAAGCGGTCGGCGGCAGTTTGCCTCCGGTAGGAAAATACAGCGTGGCTGCTGTGGTGAATGTGAATGGACCAAGGCCGTATTCCATTTTACAGATGACTTCACTGTATCTGGTGATGGAGATGTCCCGAATTCTGGCTGATGCGGTATGTGAGGCCTGGAATAACCGGGAAGCGTTTCATTCATGAGCTGAATGCTTAATAATATACAACCTGAACTATTACATTCGCGCAGAGAGAGGGATTAATATGGAAAAAGTGATGTGTGATGGAACGACGATTTGTTATGCCGAGCAGGGTAAGGGAGAGGCACTTGTGCTGCTTCACGGATTCTGCGGCAGTTCATCATATTGGGATGAAGTGGTGCCGGAGCTGGCCCGCAGCTATCGTTGTATCGTACCTGATCTGCGTGGACACGGCAAAACGGATGCACCGGTTGGCAGCTACACGATTGAACAGATGGGCAATGATGTACTGCAGCTGCTGGATGAGCTGGAAGTAGAGAAAGCCGTCATTCTGGGGCATTCCATGGGGGGATATATTGCGCTGGCGATTGCACAGCATCACCCGGAGCACCTGAATGCCTTTGGTCTGATCCATTCGACAGCATTCCCGGACAGTGACGAGGCGAAGGAGAAACGTTTGCGAGCAGTATCGACCATTCAGTCTGAGGGCATCGTGAATTTTGTGGATGGACTGGTGCCAGGCCTGTTTGCACCGGAGCATGTGGAATCGTTATCTGCCCATGTGAATCGTGTCAAAGAGATCGGTTACAAGACTGCACCTCAAGGTGCAATCGGAGCAGCGCTCGCCATGCGTGAACGTCCGGATCGCCGCGATGTGTTGTCGGCAGCACCGATGCCTGTACTGCTTGTGGCAGGAGAGAAAGACGGACTTATTCCACCTGAGCGCACCTTTACAAGTGACAAGCCGCATATTGTACAGGCTACAATTGCTGGTGCAGGACATATGAGCATGTATGAAGCACCAGAAGAGTTGATTCAGGTAATTAAACAATTCATGGCAGGTTTATCTGACTAAGTATAAGATGTTCCAACAACTGGGCGGATGCCCAAAATATGATATGGAACCCAAGTGTCCATAGAAGCCCTTGTTTGTCCGTTGATATGGACAGGCAAGGGCTTCGTTTGTTTCACTGCCCGGCTTCATACCTCAGGGGAAGCCGGACTTTCGCTTTTTTTTACGGCATGAATTAAAATAAACCCTATACACCAATGACACAGCACGTTTGATGATGATCGAAGATATGAGGGGGCGCACCGATGTTCAGGAAGGATTATCTGCTCCGCATGATGGAGGAAATGACAGAGGCGATTGGCAAGGCTTTTACACTGAGACAGCAACGCAAACATACAGAGGCCTTGTCTGAACTGGATGAGCTGATGCGCAGACAATTCGGCATGAATCTATCTTTGCTGAACTCTCTGCCCGCAGAGGATGTAATTGAGATGTTCCGTTTTCGCGGTGTAATAGAGGTAGACAACCTGCAGCAAGCAGCGAGACTCATAGAGGAAGAGGCATATATTTATCAGGAGAAGGCCAGAGTAGAGGGCATTGATGATCAGGAGAAAATGGAAGCGGAGGATGCGGCGCTTGTGCGATTGATGCGAGCTTTGCATTTTTACCTGTACGCCATGAACCATGGTGCTAATCGCGAACTGCTGCAAGTGCCTGATCGTATAGAGGAAGTCATAGCGCAAATTCAAGGATATGAGCTTCCGGCCCGAACGGAAAAACAGCTTGCACTGTATCGGGAACAACAGGCGCGATATGATGCGGCCGAGAATAGCTGGTATAGATTGCTTCATCTTGGGGCGGAGTATCCCGTGCAGTATGTGGCGGATGCGAGGGCGTTCTACGAGCGATTAACAAAGCTTACGGATGAGCAGCTGGAGCAGGGCGGCTTGCCGCGAGACGAGGTTGAAGAGGGACTGACACAGCTTGAAGCTCTGGAGAGCAAACGTCAGCAGGTGAATGAATAACAGTCACTTGGAGAGGGAACAGAATTATGGTATGGTAACGGTTGACCAAACCAAATCGAAAGTGAGATGTACCCCGTGGATTCGTTGCGAAAGCTTATACAAGATATTTTTGAACAGAACTCGCTGATTACGGCGACCTGGAGTCAGCTGCGCAGACGGGACAATGTCTCGTTTACCAAAGTGCAGGTGAAGCCGGTTACGCTGAAAAATCAGCTTCATTACCAGTTTGCTTTTCATTATTCCAATAAAGTGCTGCATGAGAATCTGACCCCGACTGAAGCGATGGAGCGCATGACTTTGTTATGTGAAGAGACCTTTCGTCAGGGATTGCTCTGTACGGCAGAAGCGGATTATCAAATTCTGATCAGCAAAAAATATAAAGTATCGATTCTGACCAAGTCTCCATCCAAAACAGCAGCGGACCTGTCCCATAATCGCAAAAAGCAGTATGTGCTGGAGGAGGGCGTTCCGGTTTCTTTCCTCGTCGAGCTTGGCATTATGAATGAGCAGGGACATGTGCTTGCACGCAAGTACGACAAGTTCAGACAGATCAATCGTTTTCTGGAGATGGTGCAGGATGTCATTCCGCATCTGCCGGAAGGGCGTCCGCTGACCATCGTTGATTTTGGCTGCGGCAAGTCGTATCTGACGTTTGCGTTGTACCATTATTTATCTGTGCTGCAGCGTCGTTCCCTCAAGATTATCGGTCTTGATCTCAAGGCGGACGTAATCGAGCATTGTAATGATCTGGCCAGACGTTTGAACTATGGTGATCTGAAATTCCTCGTTGGAGACATTGCAGATTACGATGAGCTGAACGAGGTGGACATGGTGGTTACCCTGCATGCCTGTGATACGGCTACGGATGCGGCATTGGAGAAGGCGGTACGCTGGGGAGCATCCGTCATTCTGTCCGTGCCTTGCTGTCAGCATGAGCTGTATGATCAGGTCGAGGCTTCCGTTATGAACCCGATGCTGTCTCACGGCATTCTGAAGGAACGTTTCTCCGCACTTGCTACGGACGGTATTCGTGCCAAGCTGCTGGATGTGATGGGATATAAGACACAGCTGCTCGAATTTATTGACCTCGAGAATACACCCAAAAATATTCTGATTCGCGCCGTTCGCGGTCAGGCGGGTCAGGTTCAGGACATGTGGAGTGAATACATCGCATTCCGCGATTTTATTCAAGCCGATCCGTATCTGGAGCGTGCTTGTGCGGACCTGCTTCCGGTGGAAGGCAGCAAAACTGCGGGCAAAGTGAATAAAGAAACGCTTCAAAGTGCTGCGAAGTGTAACCTGCATTAGCTTGTGGGATGAGTGGAAGAACGGATTGCAAGTAACGCTTTGGTGAAAACGTAGCAATTGTGATGCAGCCGAAGGTAAGGAAGTTTTGGTGAATGAGCGAAAGAAAACAGTTTGATAAAACAAGACAGTTACATGTTATCTGCATGGTCTGCACAAGTGAGGAAAGGGACATACTGATGCAAGGGTCGCCTTACTCGATGCGCAGATATTGGGATAAAGTATGGATTCTGTGACGCAGATTGGATAAATCCGTGATAAAGGAAACTTGTCAGCACCTGCGTAAGTGAGGCTCATGAAAAAGATAGGACTGTCATTGTCGAACATGAACTGATCTTGCAGCTCGGCGGACATTGGGCAGAAGGACCCGGAATGGGCACCTTCTGTCTTTTTTTGTTTCTGTGATTGCTGAGAGAAGTTGTGTGAAGGCTGAAAGCGTTTGAAGCGCAGAGGAGGTGTGGAATGAAAAGTGCAAACGCGAAGACAGATAAGGCTGTACGAGAGGCAGGGACAGCAGGAGAATATGATGGAACAGGAGCGGGAAATGAAGCGGAAACGGATTACAAGAAGCAAGTTAATGCTGCGCGGGAGAAAGGTAGGGAAGAGCACGATCATTCATATCTTTTGCAGGGTTCGAGTGGACGTGCGGAATACGGGTGCTATTTGCAAGGTCAACACAATACATATAACGGTATAGCTGGTCCACAACAATTATGGAGCTCAAGTTCAAAGGGGCCTGTAACGGAATGGGACGGAATCGAGCAAAAGAAACGTGACTGGCACAGGATAGAATCAAAATACACAACCATCATCGGATTAAGCATGGTGGTTATTTTACTGGCAGGATGTTTGCGCAGAGGGCTGTTTAACGCTGCCGACATGTATCCGGTTATTGGAATGACAGGTGTCATCGTGGCGCTGTCGCTTGTGATGTACAGTAGAGGTGCGAGGATGTCAGAACAGGCTGAACCGGGCTTCGTGAGGTCAAAGTCAATGCATCTGCGCAGAGCTTGCTTGCTGCTGGTCGCTTTTCCTGCGGCAATGATGCTGTGTTATGCCGTACATGTCTGGGCGGGCTCGGCAAGCACGCAGGGCAGCATGCATGAAATGCTGCGCTGGAGCCTGCTGGCGATGTTTGCCCTGCTCGCGGCGCTGCTAGCCGTGAGCCCGGGTGGTGTGCGCTGGCTTGCCTGTGGCTGGCAGCTGGCTGGCGGCGTGCTTGTGCTGAGCGGCCTGTTGGCCGTGTGCGGCGTGCTGCCGCTGCCTTACGGGGTCATGCGTACAGCAGACCCCGAGATTAGCTCCGCCGGCGCAAGGCTCGGCGGATTGCTGCAGTACCCCAATGCGTACGGTTCCATTGTTGGCATGTACGCATTGGAGCGGCTGACTGCCGCCGCGGGGGTGCTGGCCGGGCGTGCTGCCCCGGCCCGCCGACTCTTCGCGGCGGTGCTGCCGCTCATGCCTGCGCAAGCCGCGCTCCTGCTGAGCGAGTCGCGCGGCGCTTTGCTGGCGACCGGCTGCGCCGCGGTCGCCGCCTTTGCCCTGCAGCGGCGCGGTGCCCGCGTGCCGCTGCTGCTGGCCGTGGCCGCGCCGCTGGCGTGCGCGGCCTGGCTCTACCGCCAGCTGGCTGCCGCCCAGCTGGCGCCTGCACCCGTGCCCGGCCTGCTGGCCGTGGCCGGGGCATGGGCAGCTGCGCTGCTCGGCACGCTGCTGCTGTGCCGTCTGTGGCACAGCGGCGCCCGAAAGGGCCGCGCCGCTGCCATGGCGGCCCTGGTGCTGGCGTGCATCGCCGCTGCACTTATGGCCGCTGCCTCCACCGCCGATCGCTTCGCGGCGGGTGTCGGCACAGGCACATCCCGCTTACGGATGTGGCGGGATGCCCTGCGGCTGTGGAACGAGGCCGCATGGCTCGGCCACGGGGGAGACACATGGCGCACCATGTTCCGCGCCATCCAGTCCTCGCCGTACGTCGGCGGCGAGGTTCACAGCGGGCTGCTCGATCTGGCCCTGGATACGGGCCTGCTTGGCATCGCGCTGCTGGCAGGGTGGATGCTCCTCACCCTGCGCAGCATCCGCTGCTTCGCACCGCAGCTGCTGCCGCCCGTGCTTGTCTTCGTCCTGCATGGTGCAGTGGACTTCGACTGGAGCTTTGCGCTAGCCTGGATGCTCGTCATCTGGCTCGCGGCATGGGCAGCTGCGCTGAAGGCAGAAGCGGATTTCATGTCGCCGCCGCCGTTCACCAAGCACCATTCTACAGAGGCATCTCCTGCTTCTGCTGCGGATCGAATTCAAGTTTCAGCGTATGGAGGCGCAGTGGATGCTACTGTCTTGAAACCAGTAAACCAGCATTACTCCTCTCTGAGTGGTTCATCCTGGTCACCCAAGCGGTCAACTGCTCCCGCATTCGTCTGCGTTAATGTATGCGTTCGCGCTTGCAGCTGCATCTATACTTGTATCCATACGGCCTTCTCTCACCGCATATCAGGCGAATCCAAACGTTATGCACTCCTGCTGCTGCTTGCATGCTGGCTTGGAGGGACGGTCTGCATGACAGCTTTGCACACTTGGGCGGAACTGGAGTATCGCCAAGCACGGGAAGAATGGGTGAGCAAGGAGACACGTTATGAGCATCTGCGTGCAGCCTACCGCCTGAATCCGGCACGGACAGATGTAGCGATTGCTCTTGCACGCACGCTGCCACATCAGGAAGCCACAGCAGTGCTGTTGAATGGCTTGTCCCACGCGCCGCATAATTTCGAGCTTTATTCAGAGCTTGGGCGATTGGCGTCTCTAGCAGGTAACGGATATCAGGCGGGGCAATATTGGACAGAAGCCATTGCACTGAACCGTTATGATCATCAAACCCAGAGTGCTGCGCTGTACTGGATGGAGCAGACGGCAGTGAGAGAAGTCAGGCAAGGGCGTACAGAGCAAGCCAGACAGACGGCCGCAATCGGAGTACAAATCTATGATCGTTATCAAAATCTGGCAGTACAGATCAATGCAGAGCATATGCGCAATGACCGTCGTTTCCTGCTACAAGCGTCGGCTGTCACCACAGGTGAGAACTTGCGCAGGATGGCAGATGGCTCGTTTGGGAGACTGCTAGACCTGGCTAACAAATTAAAGTAGCACCATGTAGTACCTGAAAATATTTTCAATTTAGGTCCTGTATCATGGCACAGCCTGAAATCGCCTATCTGTCCCAGCATGTCTTTGAACAGGCTGACGAGCCATATTCCCGTCTGCCTGTTCCTGGAATTCTTTTCTTCTTACAGACGATATCCGCCAAAGGCATGTTTGAACGCCTCTTTGAGCGGTTCGACGTCGATCTCCCACAGGGCTGCAATCTCTGCGCTGACTTCGGTATTCCACCAGTCACACAGCTTTTTGCGGTCATTGCGATGTTCACCAATCCACAACAGGTTCGCGATGACTTTGGCATAGTAGCATTCTTCGGCCTGCTTCATTCGCTCTGGAGAGATGTACAGCTTCAACCGCTTGGCTGTCCGGTATAATTCCTTGCTGCAGGCACGGCGAATTCCACGGGCAGAAGGCAGGTTCTGACCGGATTGCTTATGTTTGACCGGGGGAGACCCGGGTACAGATTTGAATGACATATGCTCACGCTCCTCTCCCCATACCATATGCGGAGCCGCGTCTGCGGGATACTGTGCATGTCTCGCAAAGTAGCCACGTTCAGGGGGCTGTGATAAAATAAGGACGAAACTCCACGGTGCGTCACGGCACCCCCATTCAGGACAAAGAAAGAGGGTTGAGATGGACGTTATTCATAACATAGTCAGCCAATTATTCGACTGGATTCAAAGCCTCGGATATTTCGGTATCATGCTTGGTTTAATGCTGGAGGTGATTCCGAGTGAAATTGTGCTGGCGTATGGCGGTTTTCTCGTTTCCCAGCATCAGATTAACTTCTTCGGGGCGATGATCTTTGGTACAGTGGGCGGGGTTCTGGCCCAGCTGTTTATTTACTGGATTGGTCGTTATGGCGGCAGACCTGTACTGGAACGTTATGGTAAATACATACTGATCCAGAAAAAACACATCGATCATTCTGAAGAGTGGTTCCGCAAGTATGGTACGGGTGTTATTTTCACAGCACGGTTTGTTCCGGTGGTCAGACATGCGATTTCCATTCCGGCTGGCATCACGAAAATGCATACAGGCAAGTTCATTTTGTTAACTACACTCGCTGTTATACCTTGGACTGCATTGTTTATATATTTAGGAATGGTTCTTGGCGATCAGTGGAAGCATGTTGACGAGAAGGCGGCGCCATTTATTACGCCAATTCTGCTCGTTGCACTGGCTCTGTTGATTATTTATTTTGTCATCAAATGGATGAATGCACGTAAAAAGAAAGGAAGTGTGAAGTAATGTCCAAGCCTAATTTATCTCACAAATTCGGTAAAGGTCTTCCGCCGAAGGAATTTATCGCAAGTATGACCAAAAATCAGAATGAATTTCAGGCGAACTATGACAGCTTTGTCTGGGCAAGTGAAGAGGATCGTGAATTTTTTGAAAGTCTGAATTATCGGGATGATCTGCGTGTGCTGATTCTGGCAGCGGATTGGTGCGGTGATGTAGTTCGCAATATTCCGGTTGTATTTCAAGCACTGGAGATTTCGGGTGTTCCAACCGAAGTGCTGATCATGGAGAATCATCCTGACGTGATGGATGAGTTTCTGACGATGGGCGGTCGCTCGGTGCCAATTGTGATTTTTGCAGATACAGGCGGACATGTGCTTGGTCAATGGGGGCCTCGTCCGAAACATGTTCAAGAGGTTATGGTAGAGTTCAAACGACTGAACCCTGATCGTGAAGCCGCAGACTATCAGGACAATATGGCCGAAGCACGCAAAGAAATTTTGAAACGTTACGGGGAAGGAACGGAGTCCCATGCAGTGATCATTCGTGAACTGCGTGAGCTGATTTCGGGTTTTTAATTCATATGCTGAATATTCGTACATTTACACTCGGGCCGTTGCAAACGAATGCCTACCTGTTACAGGGGGAGGACCCGGGCAAAGCGGTTATTGTTGATCCAGGCATGAATCCAGGCCCACTGCTCAAAGCGATTCAGGACCTGGAGATTGAAGCGATTGTTTTGACCCATGCTCACTTCGATCATATTGGTGGTGTGGAGGAGATTCGCAAGCTCAAGGGATGTCCCGTATATCTTCATGACCTTGAAAGCGACTGGCTTACTTCGGCAAAGCTGAATGGCTCGTTGAACTGGCCGCAGGTCACACCGCCGATTACGGCATCTCCCGCAGAGTTTGCATTGGATGAAGGTCAGAAGCTGAATCTGATCGGACAGTCCTTTCAGGTTTTTCATACGCCGGGTCACTCGCCGGGCAGTGTAAGCCTGCTTTGTGGAAAGGATTTGTTTGCCGGGGATGTGCTCTTTCGGATGGGGGTTGGCCGAACGGATCTGACAGGAGGACGTGAACGCGATCTGGTGGATTCCATACAGAACAAGCTGTATTCATTTCCTGATGACGTTGTTGTCTATCCGGGTCACGGTCCCAAAACAACGATAGGGTATGAGAAACAGAACAACCCTTATGTTCCCTCAAGATAATTCGACACATTATGTGAAATAGGTCTGGACAAGCGGCAAATTTTTCATTAGAATAGCTATTAGTTGTTACAAGCGTTAAGGCATCACTTAACTAAAGCGTTGAATAGAAATACCCTAACTCGCGAAGCACGCAGACTGTGGTCCATACCCGGTTTGCGTTCTTTTTTTGTTTTCGGAGCTTTTATTCTCCTGTAAGTGTGTGTATAGAAGACGTTGGATAGCCGGTGAATCTGTCATCAGAGTGCATGGTGAAATCTTTAGAATAACTTATAAAACGATGGAAGTGAGGGGAATGGATGTGGAGAAATTAAATGTGCTTCAGCCCCAGCAAGTACCGGAATATACATGTCTGGATGATCGACGACTTGTGTTGAATTCTGTTATGCATTCGATCATCAAAGAAACAGCTGGTCAGAAAGTATACATACCTAACGGCAGTCTTACAAATAGTTATAATAACAAGCAGTACCGTCTATACACTGTTCATACGGAAACAAGCAATTTCAAATGTGATACGAAGAGTTCGAGAAACGCTATTAACGAAAAATTAATTGAGAGAGATCATGAGAAGAAAGGCATTACGTTCCAGCAAAACATCTGGCATAGCCGCGTATTGCAACACGGGTCCCGCAATCAACGCTGGTTCGACAAACTGCAGGATTACCGAAATGGAGTCTGATTGCCCGGGAAATTGTCGCTTTTTTATAAGATTGCAATGTTCTGATTTGGTGTTGAACGTTTTGACGCAGTCCGTCGTATTATCTTCAGATCGAACAGGAGGCAGGTGATAGCCATAATGAAAACAGCTGAGCTGGAGGAAGTTCGCAGAGCGGCAGAGGGAGATGACAGCGCACTTGCGGCACTATTACAGCGCCATTATTCATTTATATACAAGTACCTTGTCAAAGTTACAATGGACCCTAATCAGGCTGAAGAGATCGTGCAGGACACCATGGTTCGATGTATGGAGAATATACGGCGGTATGATGGCACATCAGCGTTCTCATCCTGGATGATCACCATTGCAACCCGAATATATATTGACAGGATCAGGCGTAAGAAGAGAGAACAAAGCTGGCTCGATCTGGTTCGCCAGCAGGCGATTCGTCGTTTTCGCTGGCAGCTCGAAAGTCGAAACGAAGCGTGGACGGACGTGATGGATGCAATGACAAGACTAACCCCCGAGCATCGCATTACCGTGCTGCTGAAACATTATTATGGCTATAGTTATGATGAGATCGGGGCAATGCTGTGCATACCTGCCGGAACAGCCAAATCCCGTACGGCTTATGGTCTCCGTCAATTAAGAAAGGAGCTGGAGTAAAATGAGCGGATCTGATAAGACACAGGAAAAGGAGCTGCTGCAGCAGCTGCAGCAGTCTATGAAAGCGCTGGATGATGTATGTGAACCGGCAGACATTCCTTCACTTGCATCCCTCGAATCTCGTGTCAGAGAACAGAGGCGCATCAAGCATAGAGCCAATCTGGTTGAAATGCTCTGCTTCTGGCTTGTTTCGCTGATGGTGATTACGCTGGGAACGTTGCTGTTTGTTTCTGCTCCTGCTGTGTATTTAGGTATACAAGTCATGGGTACCGCTATTGCGATCATTGCTGCTGCTTTATGGTTTGTCCGGCATCGGAAGGAGACGGTGCATCATGAATAAATTGCATTATTCACTGGAGGAGATACCCCCAGTTCTGCTCGCTTTTCTGGCATTACTGCTCTTGTTTCAAGGCACATGGATGTTTCGGGATGCACGCAAACGTGACCGCTTCCCCTGGTTATGGGGCTTATGGGGCATTACCAGCCTCCCTGGCCCGCTTCTGATCTATTGGCTGATTGTCATTCGCACGGATCGTAAACGACAGGCGGGAAGCAAAAAAAATAGATAACATCAATATGTCAGATCAAACGATGTATATAAGTTTAACTATTCATTTACACATGAACGGAGAGGGCAGGAAAAACCTGGAAAAGCGGAGCGGTCGCCTTTATCACCGGATTTTCTCTTTGGAAAAGAGAATTGAAAAAATCTGGGGATAACAGCGATTGGAAGGTTATTCTGTCATCGGAGCGGATTGTGTAAAATATTTAGTTCAACTTATGTAGAGCTTTATAAAAAGATTTTGCACAAATATGTTGTTTGAATCTAGTATTCCTAGACATCGTTATTCTTTTCTAGTAGACTATACAAATAAATATGAATGATAGACTACCAGGAGGTTAGACGATGCTGCGATTAGGAGAGAAGGTTGTCATCGTCGCGGATGCGTTTGAGCAGAATCTTCCTGTGGGGGAATATGGATACATCATCGCTTATGACCGGAATCCGGACAATGCGTTCGATTACGTGCTTCGAGTGCCGCTGGTGAATCGGAACTTTTTTGTTCCATCCGGCGACGTCGATCTGGAAGAGGTTCTGCTGAAGCAGGAAGCTGAGCGGGTCGAGCGAGAAGCGTTGATAGATTACGCCCTTGCGACACATAACGAGAAGCTGTTTCATCACTTGATGAATGGAGAGCTTCAAGCTGTGGAAGAGGAAGAAGAAACCGCGAACGAAGTAATGTCCCAGGCGGATTTTATAAAGCAGGTTAACCTGCGTGCATGGATTTAATTGTTTGAATTTCAGGAGTCGGCTGATGCCGGCTCCTTTTTTGTTTGTTTTATAGATTCCGAAGATTTAGGATGTTCAGAATCGGTTCAGAATGGACTGTTAAAATACTGCATGAAATATTACATAGCGAAAGGGAGAATTCTCTTTCTATATTTTGAGGAGAAGGAAGGTAGATCTGAAGATGAGAAGGTTACGTCAAAACCAAAAGAATTTTTTAGTGAGTTTGTTAACCTGTCTGCTGATAATTGGAGGAAATCCATTATTTCTGACATGGGACACTCACCGTGCATATGCTTCCGTTGATGAAGAGTGGGCATTGTTAGGCAACGCAGGTTTCTCTGCCGGAGATGTCGCAGCTCCCAAGCTGGCAGTGGATCAAAATGGTACGACATATGTCGCTTATACGGATATTGGGGATAACTTCAAAGCCACTGTTATGAAATACAGTGCATCGAGTGGCTGGGAATTGGTTGGTGAGAGAGGCCTATCCAGTGGATCAGCGAGTGGAATCACACTCGTGCTTGATCAGACAGGTCATCCCTATATTAGTTACCAGGATAGTAGTGCAGAGAATAAGGCTACTGTAATGAAATATAGTGAAGATACCGGTTGGCAATCAGTAGGAGAAGCCGGATTCACCCCGAATTCTGCCAATTATCCTGCACTTGCATTGGATCAGGTCGGTAATCCTTATATCGCATTCAAAGATGGAGTGAGTGGGAAGGCTACGGTAATGAGTTACGATAGTCAATCCATGGGTTGGAACGTGCTGGGATCAGCCGACTTCTCTCCTGAAGTCTCCAACTCCATTTCATTGGTTCTAAATCAGAACAATATACCTTATGTAGCTTTTCAAGATAGCTCCTTCCAAACGAAAGTCATGAGCTATGAAAGCTCAAATGGTTGGGAGTCTGTGGGACAAACTGTAATCCCTGTAGGTTATGCAACATCACCGTCGCTGGCGTTAAGTCCTTCAGGTATTCCATACATCGCTTCCATTGACGATACATCTAAGGTAACAGTTTCCGCATATATTAGTGATACCGGCGCCTGGCAGGTAATTGGAGAGACAGGCTTCTCACCTGGCAGAGCCTCTTCACCCTCGCTCCAGGTGGATGGGACAGGCACACCGTTCGTCGCTTTTAAGGATAGTGCAAACGATTATAAAGTAACCGTTATGAGGTACGGTGGTCTAAATGGGTGGGAGACTGTCGGAAAAGCGGGTTTCTCAGCCGGGGTTATATCTACACCTTCCCTGGCGTTAGACAAGACAAATCAACCGTATGTTGTTTATCAGGATGCAGAAAATCAATCTAAAGCTACAGTGATGAGATTCGGTATGAAATCATCCTACACCATCACTTACGATGGAAACGGTGCTCAGGTAGGCAGTGTGCCTACGGATCCCAATCAATATATCGAGCAAGCAGGGGCGACGGTTCTAGATAACACAGGCCTTCTGGAGAAAACGGGATACTCGTTTGCTGGATGGAATACAGCAGCTGATGGAAGTGGAGGTAGCTATGCGCCAGGAGATATTGCAACGATGGGCAGCGCCAATATAACGTTGTATGCCCAATGGGTGCCGAACCCGGTTGATGAGGCAGGAAAATGGAAGCCTGTTGGCAAAGAAGGCTTCTCTGAAGACGTTGCAGCTGAACCGGATTTTGTGCTGGATACGCATGGTACCCCTTATATCGTTTATCAAGACAATGCTAATTCGTTTAAAGCAACTGTTATGAAATACAGTGAAGTCACTGGATGGACTGCAGTTGGACAACCTGGGTTCACTTCAGGTTCTGCTTTTTCACCCAAACTGGCGATCGCTCATGACGGGACGATCTACGTGGCTTTTAAAGATGGAGCTAATATGTTTAAGGCAACGGTCATGAAATATTCGGAGCAGGCAGGATGGCAAACGGTAGGCAATGCCGGCTTTTCCCAAGACAGTGCGCAGGTCATTGATCTTGCTTTGGGTAAAGATGGTACCCCATACGTAGCTGTGATTAAAACTTATCAGCTTTCAATGATGAAGTATAACGAACACAATGATGAATGGCTTCCAATGAACATCGCCGATTACAACAGCTATAGTCATATATATGGTGTTGTCTTGACGAGCAGGATGGATGGGAAGATTTATGTAGCATACACGGGCGGAGACGGAAACAGCAAAGCATCGGTCGTTCGATATGACGAAGCGAATGGATCGTGGTTGTCTGTCGGCAACCGCAGCTTTACCGACGGACAGGCAATTTTTATAGCACCTGTTGTGGACCAGAACGGCACGGTATATATTGCGTATCGTGATGTACCGAATGGAAACAAGGTGAGTGTAATGAAAAACGATGGTTCCGGGACATGGACCAAAGTTGGCATGACTGGATTTTCAGATGGAATGGTTGAAGATGTCGCCATCGCTCTTGACCCGGCGGGAAGCCCGTATGTCGTGTATAAGGATTGGGACAACCAGGGTAAAGCAACCGTCAAGAAGTATGGAGAAGCTGACGGATGGACCAATGTAGGCAATGCAGGTTTCTCGAAGGGCGTAGCTCTGATTCTTTCACTGGCTGTCAATTCGGACGGGACGGTGTATGCGGCCTATTGTGATAATGGGGAAAACGGTAAAGCGACGGTGATGTCGTATACCGAGCCTAAAACCTATAAGGTAACGTATAACAGCAATGAAGCCTCATCAGGAAACGTGCCTGTAGACAGCCAGTCCTATCACAAACAATCCGGTGCCACCATCCTGGACAATACCGGAAATCTGGCCAAGTTCGGTTATACCTTTGCAGGCTGGAATACCAAGGCGGACGGTAGCGGACAAAGCTATAACGCAGGTGATACACTCGTGATTGGTACGGCGGATGTCATTTTGTACGCCAGTTGGACTTCTTCCAATAACGGCGGCAGTGGAGGCAATGGCGGAAATGGTGGCTCCAATGGGGGATCTAATAACGGCAATGGAGGCGGAGGTTCAGACACAGGTAGTGGCAACACGTCCGGTGGAGGCTCGACTGGAGGCTCTGGAATAACAAGTACAGGAACTCTGCCTTCCAGCAGCGTAACGCCGAATACAGGTGTTTCCGTTCTGGTAAACGGCAAGCCCGAGTCAGCTGGCACATTGAAAACGACACGAACAAATGGGAAAAATGTATTGACCCTGTCAGTGGACGCTCCAGTTGTCATGCAAAAACTGGAATCGGAAGGCACAGGCGCTGTCGTTACACTTCCCGTCAACAGCAGCGGCAAGGATGTGGTGATCGGTAAGCTTACCGGTCAATTGGTAAAACATATGGGAGACAAAAAAGCAGTGCTGGTGCTGCAAACCGCAGGTGCTACCTATTCCCTGCCTTCTGAGCAGGTGGATATCAATGCTCTGGCGCAGGAACTCGGGGCGAATGAGCACTTGCAGGATATGATCGTGAGTGTGAAAATCGAACCAGCCTCTGCCGACACTGTGCTGGCAGCAGCTGCGAATGCTCAGCATAACGGCTATGCTCTGGTAGGCACACTGTATGATTACAGCATAGTAGTTACGTATGGCGACAAATCTGCTAATGTAGACCGTTTCAGCACATACGTCAAACGGGATATCGCATTATCCAGCGAGGTTGATCCAGCGCGGGTGACGACTGGTATTGTTGTAGAGGCCGACGGCAGTGTGCGCCATGTACCGACGAAAATTACGCAAGTTGGCGGAGTGTACCATGCCCAAATGAACAGTTTGACCAATAGCACGTACGGTGTTATCTGGAATCCCCGGACATTCACCGATGTTGACGGGCACTGGGCACAAACGGACGTGAACGATCTGGCCTCCCGTCTGGTCCTTGAAGGTGTATCGGATGATAGCTTCAGTCCGAATACCAGCATTACCCGGGCTGAATTTGCAGCTGTGCTCGTTCGGGCGCTGGGTCTTCGGACCGCTCAAGAAGGTGATCGTTTCGGAGACGTGAAGGCAAGCGACTGGTACGCAGGCGCGGTCAGCACTGCTTCTGGCTATGGACTGATCGACGGTTATAAAGATGGAACCTTCCGGCCTTCGCAGCAGATCACCCGAGAGGAAGCGATGCTGCTGATGAATCGTGCTTTCAAGCTTGCTGGAGCAGAAAAACAGCCAGCGTTGGATGCCGATGGACAGCTCTCGCGTTATGCAGACAAAGGAGAGGTTTCGGCATGGGCTAAAGAAGCCGTGATGGTCAGCCTTCAGGCAGGGCTTGTGTCAGGCCGAAGCAGTACAATCCTTGCGCCGAAAGCAACCGTTACCCGTGCGGAGACAGCAGCACTGGTACGCCGGATGTTGCAGCTAGCGGATTTGATCTGAGAAATGGTATCGATTCAACGGATTGGACAAAAAGGCAGCGCGTCTTAAACGCTGCCTTTTTGTCCGTTGTGGCACACCGAAGCGCTTTTCCTCCAAAACATGCTGGGTCGTTTGCATTGAATTGTCGAACCAACTCACCTATAATGAAAAAAGTTATCCCGGGACTTTAGCCCGTTAAACGAACGCTTTGTTTTCAGGTACTGTCCCAGGCACAGAACGAATGAAGGAGGCATCCGGTAATGAGTATTTCGAATAATGACGTTCAGCATGTGGCCAGACTGGCCAGACTTAATCTGACTGCTGAAGAAGAACAGACGCTGACAGGCCAACTGAACGCGATCTTGAAATATGCAGAGAAGCTGAATGAGCTGGACACAGAACACATTGAGCCGACCACTCACGTGCTGCATGTCAGCAACGTGATGCGTGAAGATGAAACGAAGGAAAGCCTGGCTATTGAACAGGTTATGCACAACGCTCCAGAAGAGGAAGACGGGCAGTTCAAAGTGCCTGCTGTCATGGAATAACGGATAAAGAGAAGGGAGGACAAGCACTGTGAGTTTATTTGAACATTCGCTACCTGAGTTACATAACAAACTGCATGCCAAAGAGCTGTCGGTCAGCGACCTGGTGAATCAGGCGTATCAGAATATCGGTGCGCATGACGACAAGGTGAAGGCTTATCTGACACTGGATGAGGAGAATGCACGCGCACGCGCACGGCAGCTGGACGACCGTCTTGTTAGCGGTGAGGAGAAAGGTTTGCTGTTCGGTTTACCCGTAGGAATCAAGGACAACATCGTAACCAACGGGCTGCGCACAACCTGCGGAAGCCAGTTTCTTCGCAATTTCGACCCAGTGTATGATGCAACGGTTGTCGAAAAGCTGAAAGCCGCGGATACCATCACTCTTGGCAAACTGAATATGGATGAATTCGCAATGGGCGGTTCCAATGAAAATTCCAGCTTCTCGCCTGTGCACAATCCGTGGGCGCTTGATCGTGTTCCAGGAGGCTCGTCCGGCGGCTCAGCTGCCGCGGTGGCTGCGGGAGAAGCTTACTTCACACTAGGATCAGACACGGGTGGTTCCATCCGTCAGCCTGCTTCTTACTGTGGTGTTGTAGGATTGAAGCCGACGTACGGACTTGTATCCCGTTTTGGTTTGGTGGCATTTGCGTCATCACTCGACCAGATCGGACCTTTGACCAAAAATGTAGAAGATTCTGCTTATGTGCTTCAGGCCATTGCCGGATATGATGCCAAGGATTCGACATCTGCCAATGTAGATATCCCGGATTATTTGAGCGCACTGACGGGTGATGTGAAAGGACTGCGTATCGCCGTGCCGAAAGAATATATCGGTGAGGGCGTTGATCCACAGGTCAAAGAGACCGTTCTGGCTGCGCTCAAAGTGCTTGAAGGGCTTGGCGCTACGTGGGAAGAGGTTTCTCTTCCACATACCGAATACGCAGTAGCAACGTATTATCTGCTTGCTTCTTCCGAGGCTTCCTCGAACCTGGCCCGTTTCGACGGCGTACGTTATGGTGTACGTGCAGACAACCCGGAGAATTTGCTGGATTTGTATCACCAGTCCAGAAGCCAGGGGTTTGGTCCCGAAGTGAAACGCCGTATTATGCTTGGAACCTATGCACTCAGCTCCGGCTACTATGATGCGTATTATTTAAAAGCCCAAAAGGTGCGCACGCTGATTAAACAGGACTTTGATGAAGTATTTGCCAAATATGACGTGATCATTGGACCTACCGCACCAACAACAGCATTTAAACTGGGGTCTCAAGTAGACAACCCGCTTACGATGTATCTGAACGACATTCTGACTATTCCAGTCAGTCTGGCGGGCGTACCCGCGGTCAGCATCCCTTGCGGATTCGCAGATGGGCTACCAGTTGGCCTGCAGATTATCGGTAAAGCTTTTGATGAATCAACCGTACTGCGCGTAGCGCATGCGTATGAACAAAATACAGCATTCCACAAGCAGCGTCCGCAGCTGTAGACTGCCCGGAACGGAGGTAAATCGAAATGTCCGCAACTAAATATGAAACGGTCGTTGGACTTGAAGTCCATGTGGAGTTGCATACCAACTCCAAAATCTTCTGTGGCTGCTCTACCGCTTTTGGAGCACCGCCTAATACACACACTTGTCCCGTTTGTCTCGGACACCCGGGTGTCCTGCCTGTATTGAATCGTCAGGCTGTTGACTACGCTATGAAAGCAGCGATGGCCCTCAACTGTACGATTGCTGATGTCAGCAAGTTTGACCGTAAAAACTACTTTTACCCGGACTCACCTAAAGCGTATCAGATTTCACAATTTGACCAGCCGATCGGTGAAAATGGCTGGATTGATATTGAAGTCAATGGCGAGACCAAACGTATCGGTATCACTCGTCTGCATCTGGAGGAGGATGCAGGCAAGCTTACACACGTCGATGGCGGCTACGCTTCCCTTGTAGACTTTAACCGTGTCGGAACTCCGCTGGTGGAGATTGTCTCCGAGCCGGAAATTTCCTCCCCGGAGGAAGCGCGCGCATATCTGGAAAAACTGCGTGCGATCATGCAGTACTGCGAAGTGTCGGACGTGAAGATGGAAGAGGGGTCACTGCGTTGTGACGCCAACATCAGCTTGCGCCCGCATGGACAGGAGAAGCTGGGTACACGGGCGGAGCTGAAAAACATGAACTCCTTCCGCGGTGTACAGCGCGGTCTGGAATATGAGCAGTATCGTCAGGCCGAGATTCTTGACGAAGGCGGAGAAGTTGTTCAGGAGACACGCCGCTGGGACGAGGCTCAGGGCAAAACATTGTCGATGCGTGGTAAAGAGCAGGCGCATGACTACCGTTATTTCCCGGACCCGGATCTGGTTAAATTGCATATTGATGCTGAGTGGAAGGAGCGTATCCGAGCTTCCATTCCAGAGCTGCCGGATCAACGTAAAGCTCGTTATACAGCAGATTATGGTCTGCCAAGCTATGATGCGGAGGTTATTACATCCTCCAAAGCGATTGCTGATCTGTTTGAAGACAGTCTCAAATATACACAGGACGCCAAATCCGTATCCAACTGGATCATGGGTGACCTGTTAGGATATCTCAATACCAATAACCTTGAGGTAACGCAGGTTCCACTGACGGGTCAGGGGCTTGGCGAGATGATTGGCTTGCTGGAGAAAGGTACAATCAACAGCAAAATTGCCAAAACCGTATTCAAGGAAATGCTGGAAAGCGGCAAGCTTCCGCAGCAGATCGTTGAAGAGAAGGGACTTGTTCAGATTAGTGACGAAGGAGCTATCCTTGCCATTGTGGAGCAAGTAGTTGCAAATAACCCGCAATCCGTTGAGGATTACAAGGCAGGTAAACAAAAAGCGATCGGTTTCCTTGTAGGTCAAGTCATGAAGGAAAGTAAGGGCAAGGCAAATCCTGCCCTCGCCAATCAACTGCTTACAGACGTACTGAACCGCTAATCCTTCCGGTGAGGCCGGACAGAAAGAGGCTCGTCCCTGTGACAGCCTCTTTTTGCTGTATAACACACTGACACTGACGTACCGTGTCATGTAGTTTCAATGTTTTATTCAGCCTGAGACGAGGAGCTGCTTTAACGATGAGAATTCAATCATTGTCTTTACGTGATGAAGATACGTTAGGCCAGTTGTGGAGACTGCAGCATATGGCTTACCGACTGGAAGCAAAGATCATCGGATTTCAGGATATTCCGCCTTTGCTGGATACGATGGAAACCTTGCAGAACTGCGGAGAAACCTTCTACGGATGCGTGGACGACGGGGATGGGGAACTGCTTGGTGCGGTCGCCGTGGCAGAGGAAGAAAAAAACACACTGACCATTACACGTATGATGGTTCATCCCGATCATTTCCGTAAAGGCATTGCTGCTTCACTTATGCAGCATGTTTTTGCAGAGCATTCGCATCTGCCTCGTTACATCGTGTCTACAGGCACACGCAATCAACCCGCAGTGAATCTGTACAGACGGTTTGGTTTTGAACCCGTGGAAGCGGTACAGATTGCACCGGGAGTGGAATTAACGACATTTCATAAGAATAAGCTTTAAGCATGTGAACAACTTAGGGGGGAACTAAAACGTTGAGCGGTCCTTGGTTTATTGATGAATGGCATATTTTACTTCGTTTACTGCTGGCCATGCTGCTTGGCGGCCTGGTCGGACTGGAACGTGAGCGTTCCAATCATGCTGCCGGACTTCGAACGCATATTCTGGTTTGTCTTGGGTCAGCACTGATTATGATGCTGTCTATTTATGGTTTTAAAGATTTTGCACATGAATTAAACGTCAGGATCGACCCGGCTCGTCTGGCCACAGCGGTAATCACCGGCGTCGGCTTCCTGGGAGCGGGAACGATACTTTTCACAGGTAAATCCATTACTGGGCTTACAACCGCAGCTTCGATCTGGGTTGTCGCGGCGATCGGTCTTGCTGCGGGTGCGGGTTTCTTTTTTGCATCCATCGTTTCGACTGTGCTTGTGCTCCTGAATCTATGGGTGTTTAATAAACTGGAGCTAAGATATTTACGTGGTAACAAGCTGCATGTGATTACGCTTCATACGTTGTCCGAGCCTGGCACATTAGAGAAGGTATCGTCTTTTATGGAGCAGGAGAAGATTAAGATTCGTAAAATTACGGTCAATGAGCAGGATCTTTCTTTTGCAGAGGTCACACCTGTCGAACCGAAAATAGAAATTGTGCTGCACGTTCAGGTGCCGCATGAGTTTAAAACGATCCAAATGGTCTCCAAGCTGAGACAGTGGGAACACATGACCAAAGTCTCTATTGAATAAAGAAAATCTCAACCCTCCAATGGCAGGAATGGCGGAGGGTTTTTCTCGATATCCATTTTTCTTCCAGTTACTCTTGTGGCGCTTTAGGGTACTATCTAACCAAATGCACGATGAGCGGAAGTAAATATTTTCCGAGGAAAGGAGCAGATTATGAAGAAAGGGCAAACAGACGGCAAGCGAACGGGAAGGGCTAGGAAGCCCAAAAAGGTGAGAAATAAAACGCATAAATTCATTGCGGGGCTGCTTGGTGCTGTCATTCCGGGATTGGGACATATTTATTTGCGGCTGTACATGCGTGGTTTGACTTATATATTGCTCGTATTACTTGATTTATCCGCTTTGCTGTATTTCTCGTCCATCGGCATACAGATCAATGTGCCGCTGCTAATTTTGCTCGCCCTTTGTATTCCAGTCATTTATTTTTACAATGTTTATGACGTGCTGCAATCGGCTGACTGGGTTATGATGCGCAGGCGGCGTGCTGTGACACAAGCAAACATGGACAAGCCGGTGTCCGGTGAACGTCCGGAGCGGGAGCGAATGATGGTATGGGAGCGAGGCATTTCGTCTGGACTTTTGCTTATTGTGGGCGGAGCGTTGATGGTGCTGTTTTTCCGTAAACCACGCTGGTTTCAGGAGTTGATTGCGATGTACGGAGCATATTCCTTTGCAGTTCTCATGATTGCAGGAGGCTTGCTGCTGTTCGGCCGGGAAATCTGGGTTATGCTGCGCAGGAAGAAAACATAGGGTAATCGTGCAGGGAGGGAATGCAATGAACCGTAAAATCCGGGTTGGACGTTATACGGCTGCGGCCTTGATTATAGCG
This sequence comes from Paenibacillus sp. TC-CSREp1, assembly GCF_050171015.1. Taxonomy (NCBI): domain Bacteria; kingdom Bacillati; phylum Bacillota; class Bacilli; order Caryophanales; family Paenibacillaceae; genus Paenibacillus; species Paenibacillus sp. TC-CSREp1. Next base: position 22,924 of record NZ_JBNOKM010000039.1, read on the forward strand.
GTCGGTGTACTGCTCATTTTGGATAAACGGTGGGGAACAGACTACCTATATGAGGTCGTGGATTGGTGGCCATTTTTACTGGTCAGCTTCGGTGTAGAGTGGATTTTGTTGTTCCTGTGGACACGCAGGAGAAGCAGAAGGGATTCGGAACATCTATCTCCATTAGATGAACCTCAAAAAAGACGTTTTAGACCTGATGCGAAGGGCATTCTGTCTTCTTTGATTTTGACAGCCTCCGTATTTATTGTGACCGAACAGGATCATTACATGCATCTATGGAATCGGGTAAGTCTCAATCTGGGAGCTGCTTCAATGGATTATAGCCAGGCTGCCGGATATATGGAGGATAAGGGTGTCATTGGGGTGCCTGTACGGATGGATACTTCCGATATCGTGGTTGAGGGGGTAAACGGAGATATCACACTGCAGCGCGGAGAAACGGATGAGATCAAGGTGAAAACGGTGGTCTGGGTAGATCAGGCATCTGAAGTGCAGGCCAAGGCGGTAGCAGCGGCATCCTTTGTTGAGGTCGAAGGTGATAAGGTTATTCGTATCAAAACGACAGGAAAAGCATATGGTGACAATGAAAAAACACAACCACGCATGAATATGACCATTACCGTTCCAGATGATCGTCGTTTCAACCTGGATATTCGAACGTCCAACGGCGCGATTTTGTTAAACCGTCCTGAGGCGATCAAAACGATTGTTGCCGAGACGGGCAATGGAAGAATCCGTATTAACAATGCAGTCGGTGATATTACGGGCAAAACGCTGAACGGGGACGTGATTGTAGCCAACGCAACAGGCAATGTTGATATGGACAGCAATCGGGGGGATATGAAGGCACGCGGCGTTTCAGGAGATGTGGATCTGACGACACAAGTCGGAAGCATCAGCATTACAGACTCCTTTGGCGAATTTATCGCTGAGACACGAAACGGAAATATTACGCTGGACAGTGCCAATCTCGGCGTCAAAGCCCAGTCATTAAATGGCAGCATTCATATTGTCTCCACCAAAGTCGGAGGAGATTGGGATGTGTACAGTGCCGTTGGCGCAATTGACATTGTGATCCCTGAGCGCGGTGATTACAGCTTGACTGGCTCCAGCAGTTACGGAGATTTGCGAACAGATATGCCATTCAACGTCAAGAACAAAACGATCGAAGGGCAGCTGGGCGAAGGAGAATACAGGATCAAAATTGAAGGTAACAGTGACCTGACTGTTCAGCGGAATGCAGAAGTTCCCGGTTTGGAAAATAATTCAACTGAATCGCAGGATACTAACGAAAACGGGGGAGAAACGACAGATTCAGGTCCGAATGCCAACCCGGATACAGCGGATGACCCCGCATCGTCGCGTTGACAATAAACTTGCAATCGCCGTACAATAAATGTACACTGGCAAGGTTACACGACCAGCCAATGAAAGTCGAGACGTCCACAGCCAATGAAGGGTAGGGCGTCCACAGAATGAAAGGTAAGGCGGTGGGCTTTATGGCAACACGTGTCCAACATGCGTTGGAGCAGCTCAAAACGACCGGTGTCCGTATTACACCCCAGCGTCATGCCATATTAAACTATTTAATGGAATCGATGGGGCATCCGACAGCTGACGAGATTTACCGGGCGCTCGAACCCCAATTTCCGAGTATGAGCGTGGCGACCGTATATAACAATCTGAAAATGTTTCTGGAAGCCGGTATGGTCCGGGAACTGACTTACGGAGATAATTCAAGCCGTTTCGATGCCAATGTGACGGATCATTATCATGTGATATGTGATCAATGCGGCAAGATTGAAGACTTCAGCTATCCTTCGTTAAAGAGCGTTGAGCTTCAAGCTGCTTCAAGTACGGGATTTGAAGTGCATGGTCACCGATTGGAAGTATATGGTGTTTGCAAAAGTTGCAGGGATCAATAGAGATGATTTACAATATTGACGTGTGGAATTCAGTATGGATTCTTCACGTTTTTTATTTTTAAAGGCAGCTAAAACGAGACATGAACAATATTATGGTTTGAACATCGGTCTTTTGGAATTTTTTACTATCATGATGGAATTAACGGAGGTAGTCGTTTGGGTAGAAAAAGCAAATATACACGTCGTAAACGACGTTCATTTTGGCCGGGATTACTCGGAGCTTGTCTTGTGGCTGGCGGTGCCTATTGGCTTATAACCAGTCTTTGGTTGAACAAGGTCTATGAAGACCCGGATTGGCTCGGAAGAAATCAGCCTATTTTTGTAGATGGACAGCTTATGGATGAGGAGGCCCTGGGCACAGGCAATCAGCTTAAACTTCCGGTGAAGGTGCTGCAAGAATCGATTGATCCAGGGATCAGATACGAGCCTGACTCGGGGGATATCATTATTGCTTCGCCGCAACGTGTGCTTCATATGAAAGAAGACAGCACCAAGGCAGAACTGAATCATCAAGATTATCCGCTGAAAGTGAAGCCGGAGGTCAAGGAGGAGGAAGCGTATATTCCTCTTCAACCTCTGAAAGAGGTGTATGGCCTGAGCGTGCAGGAGGATACCACCACAGGTGCAGTGATTCTGATGCGTGGTGGAGATACGATACAATATGCATCGATTGATACCCGATCGTCGGATAAGGATAAAACAGTCCCGTTATATAAACGAGGCGATGAAACCTCGCCTATTCTCACCGATATGCAGCAGAACACGAGAATACGCGTATGGCAGACGGGGAAGGATCAAAGCTTTGTACAAATGGATAACGGGTATGCCGGTTATGTGAATAATGACTATGTTGTTTTGGGTGAGAAAAAAACGCTGGATACGCCAAAGTTTACACCAACTGCAGCGGAGAAAAAGTGGAAAAACAAACCGGTCAATCTGGTCTGGGAAGCGGTTTACAATCGTCAGCCGGATGTAAGCTCAATCGGGAAGATGCCAGGGGTTAATGTGGTCAGCCCGACATGGTTCCATATTACGGATGGCAAAGGCACAGTGAAAAGCAAGGCGGATCAATCTTACGTTAAGTGGGCTCATCGTTCAGGGATGGAAGTATGGGGACTGATGGATAACAGCTTTGACCCGGACATTACAAAGGACGCGCTCTCGACCTACGCCAAGCGTACACATATCATCGAACAGATGCTGGCCTATGCTCAAACGCACAGACTGGATGGCATTAACATTGATTTTGAAAATGTGTACACCGATGATGGGGCCAACGTGACCCAGTTTATTCGTGAAATAAAGGCGATGGCTCGCATTCATGGACTGATATTATCCGTAGATGTTACGCCAAAATCGAATAGTGAAATGTGGTCTGCCTTTTTGGATCGGCGCGGATTGGGAGCATTTGTTGATTATATGATGGTGATGGCGTATGACGAGCACTGGGCAGCCAGTCCCAAAGCAGGCTCTGTAGCCTCGCTTCCATGGACGGAGTCTTCGGTGCGGCGCATCTTGGAAGAAGATGAGGTGCCTGCGGACAAGCTGGTTATGGCGGTTCCCCTGTACACACGCATCTGGACTGAAAAAGCGAATGAACAAGGGGAGATTAAAGTATCCTCCAAGGCTGTAGGAATGAACACTGTGCAGGAACTGATCAAGGAGAAGAAGCTTAAACCTGTGCTTGATCAGGCAAGTGGACAGAACTACGTGGAATACAAAGAAGATGGGGCTGTCCAAAAGATCTGGATTGAAGATGCGGTATCCCTTCAAGCAAGAGTAGAGCTTATTGCTTCGTTGAAGCTGGGCGGAGTGGCAGCATGGAACCGTAGCTTTGCCAATGAATCTGCATGGGAAACGCTCAAGCAAGCGGGTTACTCTAAATGATGTTGAACTGATCCTTTTATTATTTTATTCAACGCTAACAAGAAGAAGGTCCGGTAGAGTATACCGGGCCTTCTTTATTTTTTTATTGGCAGGGAGGCGTAATGTAAAGCTATTCGATAGGTGCAGAGGGAGGGGAATTCGTTTCTATAGGCGTACTCATCGTATTGGCTTTGCTTGGGTCCATCGTAAGGATTGTATGACAAAACATGCAGCGATCTGTCTTGCCCAGCATTTTGGTTAACTTGCCGCATTCCGGGCAATCGACCTGTACCGCGCTGGTTGAGAGCATTCCGGCCCAGAAATAAATGATTAAACTGCCAAGCATAGCGACAAGCCCTATAACCAGTCCTACAGCTGCGATGACTTTCCCGGCGTGACCCCAAAACACGATTCCGGCTGTACCCAGGATCATTAGGCCCATGCCTAGCATGGTTAAGAGTAATCCCCAAGTGCGAAAAGCATTAATTTTTGCTGATTTAAAAATCATGAAAAATGCTCCTATCGTATGAGTAGTATTGGACTCGAAAAAGAAGGAAACGTTGTACTTCATGTAGAATTACATTATAACTGACTTGGCGCTATTCTGCCATGAATTGTATAAATTGTATGGAGGGAATCGTGGAATTAAAGAACCTTGCTTTTTTGTCTGAACAGTCGGAAGAGACAGGGGCAGTTGGGGCTATCGCTTATTCCCATCCGGGAGAACGATTCCACGGCTCCCTGATTCAGGATTTTGACTTGCTGGTATTGATTGTCCTCAATACTGATCAATCCACATCAACTGTTGAACACTACAGATACGGTGATCTTCGTTATCAGTTGATCTATGCCAGTTGGTCTGAATTGCAGATTACTGCGGTTACAGGAGAGCACTATAATCTCATGCAATGCCTGATTGAAGGGGAAATCATCTGGGAAACAGATGATAAGATTACTCAGCTGCGTGAAGAATTGTCTTCATTCGGCAATGAGTTGAGGGAGCAAAAACTGTTTCATGAGTTCACCAGTTTTCTGAGAATGTACGTTGAAGCCAGGCGTCATATGCAGCAGGGCCATGTTGTAGATGCGTATTATGATGCGCTGAAGGCTCTGGGGAACTGGGCCAGAATTGTACTTATTGAGCAAGGCATGTACCCTGATCATGCCGTCTGGACTCATATACAGCAGTTGGATCGTGCACTGTGGAAACTCTATCAGGAGCTTACGGTAAGTTCCGAAACGCTGGAACAGCGGGTGGAGTTGATTTTGCTAGCGTGCGAGTTTTCGGTTATGTCCAAAATGGAGGAATGTTCCGAACTTCTACTGCGGGTGATCAGAAGCCGGAAAGAACCGTGGAGTATTCATGAACTGGTTCATCATCCTCAACTGAGATTTGTGCGAGAGGATCTTCCGCTTGTACTACGTAAACTGGTGCTTCGTTCTATTGTAAAGGAATCTGCGGGTTGGCCCTCTCTTGAAGGGGAAGGGCGTGAAATTCGCTATTGGATTGAAGCATGACATGCTCAAACATTTAAAATGTGATGTATAGTATAAAGGAGGGGAAACCTTCCTTTTTTGTTTGTTTAATAATTTATAAGTTTGGTGTTGACTCTTGTCTGATGAATGTGGTACATTATATTTCGTTCCCCAAATGAGTGAAACAACCATTTGGTTGGAGAAAAGTTAAGAACAAGCAATGTCGAAAAAAGAATTTCAAAAAAAGTTCTTGACGAAAACAAACGAAATATGTTACATTATTCAGGTCGCCGCCGAAACTTGGTTGAGACAGAATGAAGTGAAGAAATCGTGTTTGATCTTTGAAAACTGAACAACGAGTGAGTAATGATCTTGCTTGCAAGATCGACGCTGAGAAATTGGTACATGTCTTCGGACTGTATGATTTCGAAAGCACAATGAGATTTTTAATCTCGTCAGATTCAAAATGAGCACATCGCTCTTTTCAATACTTTATTGGAGAGTTTGATCCTGGCTCAGGACGAA
>NZ_JBNOKM010000040.1:0-24673 GCF_050171015.1 Paenibacillus sp. TC-CSREp1
TCAAGTCCGCTCGACTTGCATGTATTAGGCATGCCGCCAGCGTTCGTCCTGAGCCAGGATCAAACTCTCCAATAAAGATGAATTTCGTCAGCGTGGTTAAGCGCTGTGAAACTCATCGGGGTATTGAAAAGAGCGATAAGCTCATTTTGAATCTGACGATTCATTTAAAACATTGTTACTATCCATTTGTTCAGTTTTCAAGGAACTTGTTCACCCTACCTTCTGTTGACTTTTGCCAACCAGACAGGAATGCTATCATAACATGTCAACTTATCTTCTGTCAACATTATTTTTCATCAATCTTCAAAGCAATTCGACTTTCATCTGTTTGAAGCGACAAGAAATAATATATCATGCTGACAATCTTTTAGCAAGCACTTTATTCAATTTTTATCATATTCATTGATATAAGCAGTATCCTTCATATTTATTTGATGGAAGTGATCCAAAAACTTTATAATAAGGTATCTTAAATTAGAGGAAGTGCGCTGAGCTTTTATACCCAAATATGCCCCTTTACTCAGCATACAGCTTTTTTCAACTTATCCCTTCATATATGTCTCTCTTTACTAAACAACTGTCATTGTACATCTATTTCGTTTAAGGTGTTGGCCTGCGAATTCCCCCAAATCCATAACGCGAGGTGAATACATATGAAGCAATGGTTAAAAACAATCCGCAAGGGTTATGGTAAAAAGCTGGTCTCCATTCATGCCTGGAATGCGTGGATTGTTGTTATTCTCGCCGTTTCTGGTCTCATGTTGATTGGAGGCTTCTGGCGTGAAACGCTGGGCATTGGTCGTGTATGGTTAAAATGGCTGCATATCGCTGTTGGTCTCGCTATGCTTGTCCCTGTAGTGTATTACTTATTTCTTGCCAGCAAGCACTGGAAGCAGCTTCGCAATAAGCCATGGCAAAAGGCAAATACACTCATCGTGCTGGCCCTTCTGATCGGCTGGTTACTTTCAGGTCTTGTCTTGTGGCAGTTCAAGCTCGCTGGGCCAAGCTGGTCAAACGCCGCGCTTCTCATTCATGACCTGCTCACTTGGGTAGGTTTACCTTATATCATCTATCATTCCATCACACGCACACGATGGTTAAAGGACCCTGCACGACTCACGATCCAGACTAACGAATCTTCAGCACACAGTCCAGGTGTACAATATGCGGCTAATTCCTTCCCTGTAACGGATAAGCCAGATACACGGAACACACCAGCAGCGATATCTTCTGCACGTGCAGAGAGCGATGGCAGCAGAACCTCCGCATCAAAGATGGAAAAGCCGCAGCCCGTGTACACTCGTCGCGCTTTTATCCGCTCTGCCGTTGGCGTAGGACTCGCGGTTACGCTTGGGCCAACCTTTGTATCGTGGATCGGCAAAAATCTCAAGTACGATAACAGCATAGACAGCATGCTGGAGAACGATCCCAACCAGATGATTCCACTGCCGCAGCCATCATCCGGTTCTTCTCCCCCGATTGGTGGCGGAGCTGAAGGTCATTTTCGCGTATACACGGTTACCCCTATTCCATCCTTCTCCAATGCCAACTGGTCGTTTCGTATGGATGGACTGGTGGAGCGTGCACAGATCTGGAATTGGGAGCAATTTGTCAAGCTTGCACGGACTGTGCAGATCAGCGACTTTCACTGTGTAACAGGCTGGTCTGTGTATAAAAATACGTGGGAAGGCATCCCGCTGAAGCATTTTCTGGAGAAAGCCGGTGTAAAACCAGGAGCGCACAGCGTCAAGTTTTATTCAGGTGACGGCGTGTATACAGATGCCATCACGATGGAGCAGGCAGAGATGGACGATATTATGGTCGCTGTCATGCATGACGGCAAGCCTATTCCTGCTGACCTTGGTGGCCCCGTACGCCTGATCATTCCACAGATGTACGCCTACAAATCGGTCAAGTGGCTAAACCGCATCGAGATTATTGACAGCGAGCATATCGGCTATTGGGAAGAACGGGGATACGACAAGGATGCCTGGTTACCCGGGGTTTCTCAGCGTTATCCGGATACCAGTGGTTCATAGAACGGTGGATCGGCGAGGCGAGTTTTTACAACCTACCACCACTACCACTATACAAAAAAAGAAGCCTCCAGACACACGTCATATCCGTGGTGCTGGGGGCTTCCTTTTTGTCATCCCTTACGATTCATTATCTCGTATGCAGGAACAAATGAGTTTCGTCTGCTTCATCTGTTACGAATTCAACAAACGTACCAGTTCATCCTCATCCTCGATGGTCGGAATGCCGAGATCATGAGCCTTCGTTAATTTGCTGCCCGCCTTCTCTCCGGCAATGACGAGGTCTGTCTTTTTGGATACACTGCCTGTAACCTTCGCACCAAGCGCTTCAAGTTTCTGTGTGGCCTCTTCACGCGTCAGCTGATGCAGCGTTCCTGTGAGTACGACCGTTTTTCCACTAAAGAAAGAATCCTCTGCCACAACTGCCAGCGCTTCAGGTGCCTGTGCTTTGACGCCCAGATTCAGCATCTTCTCAATTGCCGCTTGAGTGAACGGATCAGCGAAGAAATTAACAATACTCTCTGCTACAATTCCACCCACGTCTGGCAGCTCGACCAATTCCTCTACGGTGGCGTTCATGATTGCATGCAAATCACGATAGTGATCGGCGAGCATACGTGTAGTCGATTTTCCTGTGTTCGGGATTCCCAAGGAATAGAGGAACGAGGCCAGGTCCCGATCTTTACTTTGCTCAAGCGCAGCAAGAAGGTTATTTGCTTTCTTTTCGCCAAATCGCTCCAGCTTCACCAGATCATCAAACTGCAATGTATACAGGTCAGCCGGCTCGCGCACGTTTAATTCATCATAAAGCTGAATGGCCGTTTTCTCACTAAACGTCTCGATATCCATCGCATCCCGTGAAGCAAAATGGGAAATACGAGCTACCGTCTGTGGTTTGCAGGCAAGCTTGTTGTTACAGAACAAATGCGCTCCACGCTGCTCCAGAGGGAAGCCGCACGCAGGACACTGCTCAGGGTAGATGATCTCTTCGCCGTCATTTTCTTCAGTCACTTTGCCGAGAATCTCGGGGATAACATCATTGGAGCGACGAATAAAGACGCGTGAACCGAGCGCATACTTCAGATTTTTACGTTCAATATCGCCCACATTGTTCAGCGTACAGTTTTGTACAGTCACTCCCGCAAGCTCGACAGGCTCTACTCGCGCCAGTGGAGTCACTTTGCCGGTTCGTCCAACATTCCACACCACTTCGTTCAGCACGGTTGTTGTCTCTTCCGCTTCGAACTTGTAGGCTACTGCCCAGCGAGGGAACTTGTCCGTATAGCCCAACACTTCACGGGTCCGCATATCTGTCAGCTTGATTACAGCTCCATCAATCAGGTAATCCAGCTGTCCGCGGTTTTCCTGAATGGCTGCGAGCTGCTCCATCACATCGTCAAACTCATGGAAGTAGGTAATGGATGGATTCACTTTGAAGCGGTTATGCCGCAGGAAATCCATCATTTCCTGATGTGTGGCGAACTGAATATGATCCGAATATCCAATGTTATAAAAATAGGCATTTAATCGACGCTCAGCCGTCGTTTTCGGATTCAGGTTGCGCAGCGCACCTGCCGCTGCATTCCGTGCATTTTTGAGCGGCTCGGCAGCCGTTTCATTGTATCGGTTCAGAACAGAGAGATTCATGATGCCCTCGCCCTGCACTTCAATGGTGCCGTCCGTATACGGAATTTTGAGCGGAACAGACTTGATCGTTTTGACCTGAGCCAAAATCCCTTCGCCCACCGCCCCGTTACCACGCGTAGAAGCCTGCACCAGTTCACCATTGGTATATGTCAGGTTCAAGGTGAGTCCATCAAATTTCAACTCAATGACATAACCCGGGTCCGGCAGGGGATTCTCCGGGTTTTTGCTGTTGTAGTCATTGACCAGCTTCAGAACACGTGTATTCCAGCTGCGAAGCTGCTCAATGTTCTGTGCTTTGTCCAGACTCCACAATGGGGATAAATGACGATGCGGGGTGAATCCTTTCAGCAGTTCGCCCCCTACACGTTGTGTAGGAGAATCGGGCAGTACGATGCCGCTCTCCTGCTCCAGCGCAACCAGTTCATCATACAGCAGGTCATACTCCTTATCACTGATCTGCGGCTGATCCATTGTATAGTACTGATAATTATGCTGGTTCAGCTCGGTAACGAGTTGCTCCATCCGGTGCATCGGGTCCATATCGGGCCATCCCTCCGTAAATTTAATATATGTAGAACGAACATGCCTACTGCTCAAACGAACATGGAAGTATCAATTTCCTGGCAGTTCGATAAGATACAGTAGGCCGTTTCATTCTTATTCCACTTTGGTAATCGGGGCGAATCCGGCGAGCAGACGTTTCACGCCTACTGGAGCCGGGAAGGCGATCTGCAGCTCGGTGTCGTTACCGCTGCCTTTGACCGCTACGATGGTACCCGTTCCCCATTTGCCGTGCTGCACTTTGTCTCCTGCTTTGAAACCTGCCGCACTATCGGACGAGACAGATTTCGAAGCTGACGTTGGTGCTGCAGTTGCTGGACGCGAGGTGCTTGTTGTTACCCGTGACGTCGGTCCAGAGGATGCCATTGCTGATGACCCGCTGCGGCTTTGCTGTTCAAACAATTTGGTAGCACTTGCTGCCCTGCCACCGAAGTTGCTTCCGCCGCTAGAGCCCAGACCACGTCCACCATACGATCCACCACCTGTGCTGGAGCCACGGCGATACCGATCACGTGCGATAGACGTATCTTCCTTCAGCTCATCCGGAATTTCATCGAGGAAACGAGATGGCGGATTGGCCGTTGTACGTCCAAACAAGGTACGCATCTGCGCACAGGACAGGAACAGCTGCTCTTCTGCACGTGTAATACCGACATAAGCCAGACGACGCTCTTCCTCCAGCTCTTCGTTATCCATAAAGGCCCGGCTGTGCGGGAAAACCCCTTCCTCCATACCAATGATGAAGACAACCGGGAACTCCAGACCTTTCGCACTGTGCATGGTCATCAATGTGACCGCATCGCTCTGATCCTCTTCATCATCGTTCATGCTGTCGATGTCTGCAATGAGTGCCAGATCGGTGAGGAACGAAACGAGCGTTTTGTCTTCATTATTTTTTTCAAATTCCATCGTTACCGACAGAAACTCTTCAATATTCTCCAGCCTTGCGCGAGATTCAATGGTATTTTCCTTCTGCATCTCGTCACGATACTGGCTCATCTCGAGAATCTTCTCCGTCAGCTCCGTCACCGAGAGGTATTCGACCATCTGGTGAAGCGCCGCGATCATATCATAGAATTCTACCAACGCATTACGTGTGCGACCAGCAAAACCAAGATCATCCACCACCTGTAATACGCGGAAAATGGAAACCCCACGCTCTCCCGCTGCCGCTGCCAGCTTCGCTACGGTTGTATCCCCGATACTGCGCTTCGGCACATTAATAATACGGGTTAAGCTTATATCATCATCCGGGTTGGACAACAGACGCAAGTAAGCGAGAATGTCCTTGATCTCTTTCCGATCATAGAACTTGATGCCGCCGACAATCTGATATGGAATGTCTGACTTGATCAGAATTTCCTCGATCACCCGGGACTGTGCATTCGTACGATACAAAATCGCGTGATGCTGATAGGATTTGCCGTTTTTCACATTTTTACTAATCTCCGAAGTGACAAAATACCCTTCATCATGCTCGGAATCCGCGCGGTATACTTTGATCTTCGAGCCGCCTTCTTTGTCCGTCCACAGCTTCTTCGGCTTACGGCCCGTATTCAGGCCAATCACTTCATTCGCTGCATTCAGGATATTGGAAGTGGAACGATAATTTTGCTCCAGCATAATCGTTTGTGCTTCAGGGTAGTCTTTTTCAAAGTTAAGGATGTTGGAGATGTCCGCTCCACGCCAGCGATAGATCGACTGGTCACTATCCCCTACGACACAGATGCGATGATGGCTGTCAGCCAGCATGCGGCATAGCATGTACTGTGCACGGTTCGTATCCTGATACTCGTCGACATGAATGTACTGGAATTTCTTTTGGTAAAAATCAAGCACTTCCGGCACTTCCTTAAACAGCTGAATCGTCGCCATAATCAGGTCGTCAAAGTCGAGCGAGTTGTTGGCTCTTAACCGCTTCTGGTACATCGTATACACCTTCGCTACAATGCCTTCGAAATAGTCGCCAGCCTGCTTCTCGTATTGCTCAGGGCTAATCAGTTCGTTTTTGGCTGTGCTCATCATTGCCTGTACGGCTTTCGGTTCAAACTTCTTCGTATCAATATTCTGATCCTTCATACAGCTGCGAATGACGGATAGCTGGTCCGATGAGTCCAGAATGCTGAAGTTGGATGTAAAACCGATGCGTTCAATGTCTCGGCGCAGAATGCGCACACACATGGAGTGGAATGTGGATACCCAGATGTCACGGCCCTGTGAGCCGCCTACCAGCTGGGATACCCGATCCTGCATCTCCCGGGCCGCTTTGTTCGTAAACGTAATCGCCAAAATGCCCCACGGGGGTGCTTTCCGTGTTGCGATGAGATAGGCGATCCGGTGTGTCAGCACCCGGGTTTTGCCCGAGCCGGCACCGGCCATAATCAGCAATGGCCCATCGGTTGCCTCCACAGCTTGGCGTTGAGGCGTATTCAGCCGCGCGATGGCGTCATGTATATTTACAGGTTGCATGCATGCATGCTCCTTTCGTTGGTTGATCAGTATAAGGGGGCATGGGGTTACACTTGTCACTCCGAGTGCAGTAGCATCTTCCGGTCGCAGTTATTCCCGAATTTTTGAATATAAGATCTATACAATTTGAACTAAAGTAGGTTTACCCGGACACTCCGATGACAGAACAACCTTCCAATCGCTGTTATCCCCAGATTTTTTTAATTCCATTTTGCAAGGGGAAAATCCGGTGATAAAGGCGATCGCTTCGCTTTTCCAGGTTTTTTCTGTCCTCTCCGTTCACGTGTAAATGAATGGTTCAACTTATATAGTGGTAAAAATTCAGGAATAAAGGCGAAAACTTCGTTTTTTCAGATTCTTCTGCACTCTCCGTTCGCGTGTAAACATAGTTTCCTTAGACTTTGGGTGTAGTTAGAAACAACAAGAAAACTGTAGTAGCTTTTCAGTTTTATAATGAAACTTCGTTGTTGCATTACTTCTGAGCTCTGCAATTGTGCATAAACCATAAATCGTAAATACAATTGTGGTAAAAGGTTTAAAATCCCGAGTGCGATATTACCTCGTTATAAGGGCAAAGTTCTATTTTAACAGATTCAAAGAGGATTGTGGGGGTTTGGTAAACTAAACCGTTCAGGCGCTGCCTTTCACAGCTTGTACCGTCTCCAATGCCTGACTTAAATTGCTGTACACGATATTGCCAACAACAACGGTATCAGCAGCTTGAGCCGCTTGTCCTGCTTTCTCGGCTGTATCAATTCCACCGCCATAAATGAGGTGTGCACGCTCCAGCTGTCTATGTGTCTCGCTGACCAGCTCCATATCACCAAATGTTCCGCTGTACTCCATATATATAATGGGCAGATTCAGCAGCCGTTCTCCAGCCTGAGCATAGGCCGTCGCAGCCTCTGTAGTCAGTTCCGTATCTGCTCCGGTTAACCTCGCCACCGTAGAGTCCGCATGAAGCACAATATACCCTTCGGCAATCAGCATATCCCACGGAATCAAATAGCCGTAACGTTCAATTGCGCGCTGGTGTTGTCCAATGATCCACTGGCTGTCCGTTGTGTTGAGCACCATCGGAATCAAATACCCGTCAAACCCGGGCACAACCGCCTCCAGATCGGATACTTCCAGCATACAGGGCAGCTCGTAACGGCGAACCCGGGACATCAAATCGACGGTATTATCATACGTGATTCCTGATGAGCCGCCGATGATAATCGCATCGGTCCCTGACATGCATACCTGGTCGAGTGCATCGTCCGTAATTTCCCGGTCCGGGTCGAGCTTAAATACGTGTCTCCACTGCTTAATCATGTCTATCAACGAACATTCCTCCAGAGGTTCTTCTGCATCCTTAAAAGCTTGTAAACTAAGTCTAAGTCAGCAGGCAGCAGGTGTCAATGTTCGTATAAAAAGGCGAACAGAAAAACACAGACTTTTCCCTGTTTTTAACCTCAAATAAGTCTGTGTCCAGAATATTAAGCTTTTCTATTTTCTTTATGTCGGTCCAACTTTTCTTAATCTCCGCCCTAATGCGTTTAAGGTTTCCAGGCAAATCTGGTGTTCATCTCTTCCATTTCCTGCTCGGTGAGTACGTCGGAGTACACCCCGTACACTCCCCATTTCTCATAATTCGCCACCTGTTTGGTATCGTTGATCGTATGCACGTAGGTGACGGCTCCCGCCTTCTTCAGCCGGGCAACGAAGTTCTGATTCACTTTATACTCGGGCATCGTTACGGCATCAATATCATTATTTTGCACAAACTGCACGACCTGATCCTCTGTGTCCTGTGTGGCATACAGCGTGTATATGATGGAAGGGAATGGATAGACCTCCTTGACCTTCTCTAGCATCGGTTCATTATAAATCTGCACCACGACTCGGCTTAAAGCAGACGGATCATGTTTCTTCCCTGCATCAACCAGCGATTGAAGCACCTGCTGGATATCTTCGTCCTTTTGCTCCTTGGTGTCGGTGACGATATACATGTCGGGGTACTTGGACAACACGTTCATAATGCCATCCGCATCCATAGGCTGGTACATGCCCAGAATGGGTGTGTTCATAAATTCATCATGAGTAAGTGCTCCGGCCTGCTTCTGTTCAGGCAATTCTTCATCCTGTCCCAGCATTTTGCTCATATTGGCGGTCCACTCATGCCTGGCTACAGCCACACGATCAGAGGTTAGCATAAAATCAATCTCAAATACTCTCGTGCCTTTCTCGTAATTGGCAATCATCGCTTCATATGCATTGGTATACGGCTGTTCCCGAATGCTTCCCATCGCATGGGCAATCAAACGATAGTTGGCAAAGCCGTCGCGTCCTTCCTCACTCTGGCTGTCATGCGCCAGGAATAACGTTCCTACCGTAACAAGCAGCAATGTCAAAACAGCAGCGATTCGTTTCATATGATGTTCACATCCTTATGTGTCACATTGCATTCTCATTTTGGTAACTAACTACCCGAATTGGATCAGAACAAAACAAAAAACCGCTCTGAGGCGGCGCTACAAGCATTTGATTTATCACAAATATTCAGAATTTTTCATTTTAATTGGACTGCTCCACCTTCAACTCATGTAAAAATGCAATCAATGCTTCTCTCCAGTGCCTCATCGGTTGAAGGCCATTTATGCGAATACCTAGATGATCCATCACGGAGTACGCCGGACGTGGAGCAGGACGCGGGAATTGAGCTGTGGTGCAAGGCATGAGATTGGCTGACACTTCGATAACGCCGTGTCTGCTTGCTTCTTCTGCAATCGCTTGGGCAAATTCAAACCAGGTACAGCTTCCCGAATTAGAAGCATGATAAATGCCATATTGTTCACTTAACGCGAGTTCAGACACTAATCGTGCAAGATCAACCGTATACGTTGGTGAGCCCTGTTGATCGTGTACCACTTGCAGCTCCGGACGCTTTACCATCAGATCCAGCATGGTTCTAACAAAATTTTGGCCGTGACGTCCAAACACCCATGAGGTACGGATAATAAACCATCGTGTGCTCAGACTCTGAACCAGCAGCTCCCCGGCCAGCTTCGACTTGCCGTATACACTTTGTGGATTGGTAATATCGTATTCCTGATAGGGTGTGTCACTCGTCCCGTCAAAAACATAATCGGTGCTGATATATACCAGTTTGGCTTTTACTTTCTCCGCAGCAACTGTAATGTTACGTGTACCCACGGCATTGATCGCAAAAGCTGTATCCACATCTGATTCCGCTTGATCTACTGCAGTGTAGGCAGCACAGTGAATAATAATATCAGGACAGAACGCTCCTACCTGCTTTATACACTGCTGCTGATCTGTAATGTCCATCTGATCCCGATCACAGGCAAGTACGTCATGACCGGATGCTTCGAACATTTTCACAACATCATATCCCAGCTGACCGGCTGCTCCTGTCACGATAATTCGATGCTTCATACGCCCGAATCACCCGTCTGCTTGCCGTACTGGAGCTTCACATAATCCTGATACGCGCCAGACTGCACTCTTGCCATCCAATCCTGATGATTCAAATACCACTTTATCGTCTCTTTAATGCCTGTTTCAAAATGATGAACCGGTTTCCAGCCGAGCTCCCTCTGCAGCTTTGTCGGGTCGATGCCATAGCGCCGATCATGTCCCAGCCGGTCCTGTACATACTGAATCAGACTTGCCGGCTTGCCAAGCTGCTCCAGTACCGTTTCAACAATATGAATATTTGTTCGTTCATTGTTGCCGCCGATATTGTAGACCTCTCCTGATGTCCCCTGGTGAATGACAAGATCAATGGCACGACAATGATCCTCTACATAAAGCCAGTCTCGAATATTCAGGCCGTCACCGTATACAGGGATGGCTTCGTTGTTCAATGCACGGGCGATAATGAGCGGAATAAGCTTCTCTGGGAATTGAAATGGACCATAGTTATTGGAGCAGCGTGTAATGTTCACGGGTAGACCAAAGGTTTCATGATAAGCTCTGACGAGCAGGTCCCCCCCGGCTTTACTCGCTGAATACGGACTATTGGGCATCAAAGGTGTCTCTTCCGTGAAAAGTCCTGTCGGTCCAAGAGAACCATACACTTCATCGGTAGAAACCTGTACAAATTTGGTGATCTGATATTTCTTCGCTGCATCCAGCAGAACCTGTGTACCCATCACATTGGTACGGACAAAAACATCGGGAGACAAAATGCTGCGATCGACATGAGATTCCGCGGCAAAATTGACAACCACATCGATGCCTTGTGCAAAAATGTTCTCCATTTGCTGCACATCCGCTATGTCAGCTTGAATGAAAGTATGGCGTGCATTGGATTCAATCGACTTCAGATTTTCGAGATTGCCCGCATACGTCAGCGCATCCACGTTGATAATTTCGTAGGTCGGATGCTCTTGAAGCATATATAAAACAAAGTTGCTGCCAATAAAGCCGGCTCCGCCTGTAACCAGTAATTTCATGCTGTCTCTCTCCCTCTGCTAAAATATAACGCCTATCTGAAAAGTACTTTATCTTCGTTATTCATGCATTAAAAATTAAGCTCTGCATCCTGAAGCACAGGATGTTTCTGATCCTTATCGGATAAGATCGGTTCCGTTACGGGCCAGTCGATTGCAAGTGCGGGATCTTTCCAAAGAATGCCGCGGTCATGTTCAGGTGAATAATACGCATCCACCTTGTAAACCACTTGTGTATTGGGAACCAATGTGCAGAAGCCATGGGCAAACCCTTGGGGAACTAACAGCTGACGCTGGTTGTACGCACTGAGTATGACACCTTTCCACTGACCGAATGTCGGCGAAGCTCGGCGAATATCCACGATGACATCGTACACCGCTCCGGATATCACTCTCACCAGTTTGGTCTGAGCTTTCGGATGAAGCTGATAATGAAGCCCTCGCAGCACGCCCGCCTGTGCCGACAAGGATTGATTATCCTGAATAAACTCATAATGTATCCCGTGCTGCTGCAGCATCTGCTCATTATAGCTCTCCATAAAATAACCGCGATGATCTCCGTATACCTTCGGCTCCAGTATAGCTGCGCCCTTCATAAAAAGCGGAATTACCTTCATGTCATCCCCCCGCTCTGCTCTCTTGCACAGTATTTCTTCATATTGGTTATGTATATGTGAGCAGATCGCCAAGTGTTTGTTCATTCGCCTTAGTAAAATATAAAAGCCCAGCCGAATTGTCATTAGCGACTGGGCTGGGATGAAGGAATAAAATGAGAGATTCATGCAGGAATAATGCAGTATTAGTACAACTAACATGCATACGCCTGAATCTAAATCCGATATATGCAAAATAAAAGCATCCGGCCACTTATCGATGATTGACGATTCGTTCCAGATACTTCAGCAGATCCTCCCGCAGATCGGGGCGCTGCAATGCATAGTGTATGGACGTTTGGATAAAACCTAACTTCTCACCCACGTCATGGCGCAGACCCTCAAAATGATAGGCCAGAATCTGACGCTGTTCGTTCAGACGAGACAGAGCATCTGTCAGCTGAATCTCTCCGCCTACACCGATAGATTGTCTGCCCAATATGTCGAAGATGTCCGGCGTAAGAATGTACCGACCCATTATCGCCAGATTGGAAGGGGAGTCTTCCGTTTTCGGTTTCTCGATTAAACGGCGGGCGCGGAAGACACGTTCATCCGTGGGAGTCAGCAGCTCTCCGTCCACGATACCGTAACGGGATACCTCGTTCCAATCAACCGGCTGCACGCCGACGATGGGAGATTGCAGCTCATCGTAGACTTCAATCATCTGCTGCAAGCATGGGTGGTCCGCTTCCACAATGTCGTCCCCAAGCAGGACGGCAAACGGCTCATTGCCAATAAACTTGCGGGCACACCAGATGGCGTGACCCAGTCCTTTGGGTTCCTTTTGCCGAATATAATGAATGTCTGCCATCTCGGAAGGTTTGCGTACCTCGTTCAGCAGGTCCCACTTCTGTTTGTCCGCCAGGTTCTGTTCCAGTTCAAAGGAATAATCAAAGTGATCCTCGATCGCCCTTTTCCCTTTTCCCGTCACGATAATAATATCTTCAATTCCGGAAGCAACCGCTTCTTCAATAATGTACTGAATCGTTGGCTTGTCCACGATGGGCAGCATTTCTTTGGGCATGGCCTTGGTGGCAGGCAAAAAACGGGTTCCCAGCCCGGCGGCTGGGATGATCGCTTTGCGAATACGTATAGGAAACACTCCTTTGGCTGCATTAGTAGGATGGTATAGCAACTGCACGATCATTCGGTTGGGATAAGAGATACATTTCTCTATACATTACCATAAATAATTGACAATCGTTGTATAAAAAACAGACTTGCTCTAAACCATCAACAGCTCGCGTATATCCTGCTCGGACAATGTCGTTGATCCCCCGTCGCCCGGTTCGATCACCTCGGCAATCAGATCCTTCTTGCGCTGCTGCAGCTCCAGAATTTTCTCTTCAATGGTGCCCTCCGTGACCAGACGAATCACCTGGACGACCTGTTTCTGACCCATCCGGTGCGCACGTCCAATGGCCTGTTCCTCGACCGCAGGGTTCCACCACAGATCATATAAAATGACAGTATCTGCTCCCGTCAGGTTGAGCCCGGTTCCACCAGCCTTGAGCGAGATGAGGAACAGCTCCGCTTCCCCCTCGTTAAACCTGCGGCACATATCCACCCGGCTCTGGGCAGGGGTCTGTCCATCCAGATAGAACAGGCTGTTTCCTTGTGCTGAAAGGGTCTGACGTATGAGGTTAAGCATGCTTGCAAACTGAGAGAAGATCAAAATCCGTTTACCCGCGGCCAGACAGTCCTGAACGGTCTCAAGCAGCTGCTCCATTTTGCCCGAATCCCCCTGATATCCATCTACAAAAAGAGCCGGGTGACAGCATAACTGACGCAGACGGGTGATTCCGGCCAAAATTTTGATCCGATTTTTCTGGAAGCCGTTATCCTCCATATCTTTCGTCGTTTCATCCTGAAGCTGAGACAGATAAGCCGCGTACAGCTTTTTCTGCTCCACCGTAAGCTCGGAGCGCTGCACTGTCTCGATACGATCCGGCAGCTCTTCCAGCACGTCTTTCTTCAGGCGGCGCAGTATGAACGGCCTTACCATCCGCGAGATGCGTTCCGGCGGCAGATCACGAAATCTTCTGTAGCTTGGGAACAGCCCAGGGAATATCGCTTCAAAAATAGACCAAAGCTCATCCAGCGAATTTTCCACGGGTGTGCCTGTCAGGGCAAAACGGCGAGGGGCCTGAATCTGCTTGACGGCCTGAGCCGTCTGGGAGGACGCATTTTTGATCGCCTGTGCCTCGTCCAGAATCAGCGTATGGAAGGTGCGGCCCAGATACGTATCCAGATCACGGCGCAGCAGCGGGTATGATGTCACAACGACGTCTGCCTGATCCATATCCTCCAGCATGCTGGCACGTTCGTGCTTTTGCCCCGCGGCAATCAATACGTTCAGATGCGGAGCAAACCGCGCAAACTCATTCGCCCAGTTGTAGGTCAACGAAGCGGGAGCAACAACCAGAATCGGCGGATGAGTGGTGCGTGTGCGGATGGTTAAACCGTCCTGCTTAGAGATATGCCATCCGTTTGGTGATGTACTGGCGGCGTCCATTGATATCTGCCTATGCTCATCTATTAACAAGCTTTGAGTCAAGCGGCTGCCTGCTTCCGAATCTGTGCCCAATGCCGCTTGGATCGCTCGCGCCTCCTGCTCATATACGGGCTTCTCCTGCAGCGATGCGGTGATATAGGCGATGCTTTGCAGCGTTTTTCCCAATCCCATATCATCAGCCAGAATGCCGCCAAACCGATAATGCGCCAGTGTGCGAAGCCATTGATACCCGCTCGCCTGATAATCGCGCAGGACAGGTTCAAGGGTCTGAGGCAACGGGAAATCCATCCGATCGGGATCACGCAGATCATCGAGGAAACGTTTGAGCGAGCCTCCCCATTTCACATGACCGGATACCTCGTCTCGGCTTGGAAGCTGCAAAGCCCTTACTGCAGGCAGCCGGATATGGCTGCTCTGGATGTCTCCTGCCTCCAGCCCAAGCGCATCAGCCATCTGCGCGAAGCTGCTCGCGCCATCATGTTCAAGTGACAGGAACACACCGCTTCGCAGGCGGAAGAAAGCTTTCTTTTCCACAATGCTGCGCATCAGCTCCTGCAGCTCCTGCTCATCTACTCCCTCCATCTCGAAGGAAATCTCCAGCCAGTCCAGTCCTTTCCCCAGATCAGCACGCACCTTCGGCGGTACTGGATGAGCCGGCATCATCGCTTTCACCGCATTGGGCATGTAGATATCCGCCAGCTTCTCCAGTTCGGGTAAAAGGTGATACAACACATCATAGATCGCGTCCTCGCGCTCACTTGCCCAGACACTGCCCTCGCGCTCCAGAAAGGAGCGGTCCAGCCGCTCAATCAGATTGCGTTCCTTGAAGCGGTCGCGGATCAGAATAACATTCTTTTCTTCTTCCTGGATCAGATACTCTGCCAGCGGGTTAATCACCATTACACCATAATCAAATTCCAGGCGGGCTGTAATGCGTTCCCGGTAAAAGTCGATATACAGCTTCGGTGTCAGCTCAGGCTCGGCAATCCGCTCACGCACACGTGAATCAATCGATAGATGCCCCAGTGTCCTCAATTCCGGTACAACATGCTGCACAAACTCATCCACCTGCTGCGCCGATATATCAATACTCTCTTTGATTCCATAAGACGTGAGCGCACTGCTAAGGTCCTCCAGACTCCGGATCTGCATCGGCTCCAGCATATAGAACTGGCCTTCGAGCACCGCTGCATCATACGCCGGAAGCAGGATCAGCTCACGCAGTCCCGATACCTCCAGCTGATATCCTTCATTAGCCCCCTCTGCAATTCGGTAAAACAAGGGCAATGCTCCTTCTGCCACAGCAAGCGGCCCGTTAGCCAGTCCCGCTCCCTCCATCCGACTGTCAGCCTGCAAAAGCAGCTCTAACAGCGGTTTCCAGATCATAGGCGCGATCAAAATATCCCTTCCGTCCGAAGCCCCCAAATACCCGGAAATCGACTGTCGGTATGCTTCTTCACTCTGCTTCATGCGAATGAGCATGGATAGAATCGATTGATCCCGGGCATTAAACACATGCAGCAGCGGATCATAATGGAACAGCTTGGTGAAGGACATCGGCTCGCCCTTTTCGACACAGCTCAGAAACTGCTTGACCTTCTGTACAACATAGAGACGTTTGTTGCCCACCTTTAACTCAAGCGCAAGCTTGGCTCCTCCGCGAGAAACGTGCACCAGCTTGCAGATGAACTGAACCTGAAGCTCCTCACGCAGCATGGAACGAGTGACTGGTGCCGTATATTTTTGCTCCCGTTCATGCGGCAATCTGCGCTCTTTGGCAAACATGGACAAAATCTGATCTGCTGTACGGTAGGACGGTTTATCCGCGGAACGCCCCCAGCCTGAAGCAGAGCTTGGACGACCCGCCTGCGCAAAGGGAGACGGCGATAACGCCTCCGGCTGTTGCCGCGGTTCTTCCCGCTGAGCCCGTGCAGATGCTGGAGAGTCGATGCCTACACGATGAGATGTCGCTGACGGTTTAGAGGATGCATACCTGACCTCGTCTGATGATGCCGACGTCCAACTGGATGAAGACTTTGATAAAGAAGGGAGCGAGGATGCGGATAAAGCCGATGTTGAAATCGAATATGAATCTAAAGTTGAATTTGAAGCTGAAGTTGATAATGACGTTGATGGAGACGCTGTGTAAGGCCGTTCCCATGTCTCTTCTTCGACCAGTGTACCTACTTTTGATGGCCCCTTGCTGCTTGATGGCTCTGGCGTGTCCGCACGTTCATGTATCGCGAGCAAAACAGCGGCAATATGCTTGCAGTAGTCATAGTAGTTGCCATATGCCGGGCAATCGCAATGTGCTTCAATCTCTCCCGCATCATCCAGATCAACCTGCACCTTATACGACTGGGTGCCCCGGACAACTGCCTCATAATGACACCCGTCCTCACTCACCGTCAGTTTGCCAATCCTGCCCGACTGTTGATATTCTTCTCCGCGTTTAAATGCCGTAACTCCGCACAGCAATTTGATATCCATTATCGTAAATGGCACCATACTTCACACCTCCTTGACTGCAGATGCCCCTTTTATAGAAAAAACCCCAAGAGCTCCGTAAAGCAGAGATTGGGGTTGCTTATTTAAGTTGAAATAAGGAAGTTTACACGTGCACTTCGATGACAGAATAACCTTCCAATCGCTGTTATCCCCAGATTTTTTTGATTCCCTTTTGTAAAGGGGAAAATCCGGTGATAAAGGCGAACGCTTCGCTTTTTCAGGTTTTTTCTGTCCTCTCCGTTTTTGTGTAAAAAATAGTTCAACTTATTTAGCTTGTTGTTGCATTTATTTTACCAATTGACCGCGTGTAACGCCGAGCTGGTTTGTTGCTTTCAGTGTTTTCCATACTTGCGTACCGCTGATTTCGCCGCGCAGTGCACGGTTGTACAAGTCGATAACTTCTTTCACTTGCTCTGGTGTCTCTTCAAGGAATTCGACGCGGTAACGGGATACACCCAGATCCATGAAGTTGGTCAGGTACTCGGCACCTGACTGTTCTACTGCGTTATAGACCGTGTTACGGCAGCCTTCATCAACACGTACCGGGTGAGACATACCAATCCGGTCCTGCAGGGATGCCCGTTTCTCCTCACAAGGGCGACCACAGTTCGTATAGTCCGTACCTTCACTCATAAACGTACAGTATACGCAGTGCTCAGTATGGAACATCGGCAGATGCTGATGAATAACGACTTCCGTCTGGCTAGTACGAGAGTTGCCGAGCAGATCAACCATCTGTTGAATGTTCAGGTCGTACGATGGTGTGATCCAGTCACAGCCCGCTTCCAGGAACAATTCAACCGCCTTGTGATTGGCAATGTTCAGGGAGAAGTCACCGATCAGCTGCGGATGCTTCGCGTCCGGGTTCATTCTGCGGTGACGCAGATAGAAATACAACGCACCTGTGTTGCGTACCAACACGGCATCCGGCTCCAAACGCAGGATGTTGTTGTGGTAGCCGTTCTCGCCAGGCATGTGGATGCGCGGTGTAGCCAGCGCAATTTTGCGGCCAGCCGCATGCACAGCTTCCACCGCTGCCGGGAACTGCTTGATGAACTCGAAGTCGGCGTAGATCATGCCGACGCCCGCCTCCAGCGCTGCCTCCACTTGTGGCAGGCTGCGGCACAGCGCGGTCAGCTCCGCTTGACCGCGAGCTACTGGCGATGCCGGTTGTACCGCATCGCCGTATACGTCCACCGCCCGTTTCACGTAGACGGGCGGTTTCGGGCGCTCGCCCGCGAGTTGTTCAACCGCCTGACGGCGAATATTATTCAACTCGCGCATCGGGATGATGACGTCACCGTGCAGGTTGACGTCCAGTTCCTCCAGCTGGAACACAGTGCCGCCGAGACGTCCGAATTGCTCCTCGAGCAATTCATGGGTCATCGGACGTTTCTGGGCAATGTCCAGTTCCATCTCCGAATCTACGCGTACGGTTGTGCCCTTCTGCACGTCGGTCCACCACGTGCTGAGCGGCTGGCCCGGGCTGCCGATGACTTTGACTTTGACCGGGAAGACCCGATAAGGCTTGTCGGTCTCAAAGGTTTGGCGCAGACGTTTGTCGAGCGCAGGGTCATTCGTTTTCCATACCTTGTCGCCTACCTTCACGCGGCGCAGGTCCACATCACTGCGACCTGGCACGAGGTCTACGATCCAGCCCTCGCCAGCTTCGCCTTCGATCTTCACACCTTTGCGGCGTACATCATATACACGTCCGCCTTCTTCTTTTTTCGTTGGATCACCCGCGTCAAATACAATGCCGTCTCCACGCTTTACAGGTGCATCCAGCTTCAGCACAACACCGTCACGCAGCACTTGATCTACCCGACCAAGGTACACGCCGCGGCTTTTCGGGAACGTACCGTCCACCAGTTTTTTGTTGTTGATGCCATCCAGGAAGCCGTGTGTAAATCCACGCGAGAAGCTTTGCTGCAGCTCACGGATTTCTTCTTTGCTTGCTCGTGTATTGTCACCGTCAAAATAACGGTCAATCGCTTTACGGTATTTGCTAACGACATTCGCTACGTACTCCGGCGTTTTGAGACGGCCTTCGATTTTGAAAGACGTCACGCCCGCTTCGATCAATTCCGGCATAATATCAATGGCTGCCAGGTCTTTCGGAGACAACAGGTATGCCACATCCCCCATCGGCTGGTGCACACCATCCACCATAAGGTCATAGGGCAAACGACAAGCCTGCGCGCATTCCCCACGGTTCGCGGAGCGTCCGCCCCACATTTCGGAGGTCAGGCACTGACCGGAATAAGACACGCAGAGTGCGCCGTGCACGAATACTTCCATTGGAAGTTTGGCCTGCTCGCCGATCTTCTGGATCTGCTTCAGATTGTTCTCCCGTCCGAGTACGACACGTTCCATGTCAAACGGCTTGGTAAACTCCACCGCTTCAGGCGAAGTAATCGTCATCTGCGTGGAACCGTGAATCGGGAAATCCGGTGAAATCTCGCGAATGAGCTTGACCAGACCCAAATCCTGTACAATAACGGCATCCACACCTGCATCCACGCAGGCATCGATCAGTTCCTTGGCATCTTTCAATTCATTTTCAAAAATCAATATATTAAAGGTCAGAAAGCCTTTTACGCCATAACTGTGCAAAAATGCCATAATCTCCGGCAGCTCGTCCATGCGGAAATTGTTCGCGCGTGCACGTGCATTAAACTTTTCGACTCCGAAGAAAATCGCATCCGCTCCATTGGCTACCGCCGAACGCATGCAATCCCAGTCCCCTGCCGGTGCCAGAAGCTCAACGTCTTCTCTTCGTATTGTTGCTGTTTTCATGTAGATCCTCCCCATACCGGCCTGTGCCGATGTTCTTCCCTTGGTACCTGAATTTCGGTACGTCTGCATTGCTGTCAACGTCAAGTATCGCGATATCTATACATTATGTCTGTATTGCCTGAAATTCAGGCTTACAGTCTCTCTATTTATGCAATCAGTAGTAATAACTCCTGAACTAGTATAGTGTACCACTTCTGCACTGACTCTTCTACGCTTTCCTGAAAAAACCGTTTATCCAGGGCATGTCTTGAAACCTGCTGAGATGCATCTTTTACCACCTTTTCGCCTCTTGCTGCGCATTTTTCCCTTGATGTACCCCGGCACGCCTGCGGTAAACTTCCTGGATTGGAACGAAATTTCGGCAAAATTGGCTGCCTTCAGCGTTTTCAGACACACCTAAAAAACCGGAAGGTCCTCAGACCCCCCGGCATTATTTCTGGTTCACCTTATTTAATAAAAGTAAATGAGTTCACTGCCTTCTCCAGCATATCCGCCTGGACCTGCGTATGATTGGCATCATTCAAACCTGTGGTGATCGTATACGTCGTACCATTCTTCTCAAACACAATCTGACGTCCGGTATACGGCACGCCCTTGTCTGATTCATGATACGTGAAGGAGAACGCCAGTACTCCAGCAAAGGTCAGCTCTTCACTACGAATCAGATTAAAGCTCTTCCGGGTTTTGGCTGCCTCGGCATACGCCTCTCTCAGCTGACTAACCGTCATCTCGATGGATTTGTCCTCCGTAGCCGCAATCGATAATTCCCCACCCGTAAAGGTATAAATGACAGGCGAGCTTTCAAACTTATCACTGTACGGTGTCCAGTAGCGCGGGATATCGACGCTGTAATGGTAACGCTTGGACGTGCGAGTGATTGTTTTCGTTTTGTCTGTCAAATATGGATCTTCATCCAACTGACCAAAGTTATCTTCAACCATGTCGAACTCGATCTCGATGCTCTTCATAATGCGTTCAAACCATGCCCGGTCATCCTTCTGTTCCTCAGGGAAGGTATACTCCACATAATAACGATACCCGTTCTTCTGTAAAAGAACGTCGAACTCCGTCTGCCAGCCCGCGCCGAAGTTATAACGGAACTCGTTCACCTCCGCCGTTTCACCGTATATCTCTGTCTTGAAGGAGCCTACCTGTTCATAGCTTTCGGGCGTAAACGTATCACTCATCCACTTGTGCAGCTGGTCACTCCAGTCTTTCACCGTTGCCCCGGCCTTGGCAGAAGTCACGCGAAGCTGCAGATAAGCACCGTCCTCGCCTTCATATACCATGTTTTTATTATCCATGGACCAGCCTGCCGGAACCTTCAAGCCGATACCGTAATCCTCATTCCATACCGCACGCATGCCATCTTCTACCGTTGAAAGGTCCTTGATCGTGCGATCGGACTGTGCGTAGCTTGGCTCAAAGGAATTCAGCAATGAAGCGTGCTTGCCCAGATCCTTGTAATTCGTTGCTTCATAATCCGCTAAATAAACATCATATTGACGCCCATCATGGACATACTGACGGAGCTCCCATAACAGACCATCCATATCTTTGACAACGACACGTGCATACGGTTTGTTCTTAGCAGCTACGGCTTCACGATCCAGGATCGTATCTCCCGACTGTTTAGCCACCTGTACAAGCTGTGTCAGCAGGTCGTCCGCATCCAGTGCTACATTCTGGTCGCTCACGTACACTTCCAGATAATAGCTTTCGTCCGCTGCTCCAAAGGTCATCATGCTTTCCTGCTCGCTGGATTGCAACACAAGCAGATCAGCCGGGTAATGGATGGACCAGCCATAGTAGCTGTTGCCGATACGTGTTTTCCCCTTGTCCAGATCAATGCCGCTATCATCTGTCTCCTCACCCGTTTGCAGCAGACGAACGACAATCTCCCCCGAGCTGTTCGGTGCCATTGTGGCTCCGATACCAGTAGCTACCGGGCGAAGCGGAACCATCAGGACACCATTCACCATTTTGGGCGCTGCACCCAGCTCCACTTTGATGCCATCAATCCAGGCGATAGGGCTGTTTATCGTCAAGGCCGCCACATGCGGGCCTTGTTTGATTTTGATTACGTCATTTTTCTCGAGCACGATCTCACTGCCAAATGCCTTCTTGAACACCCCGACAGGTACCATGGTTACCCCTTGAATCACAAGGGGTTTCGTAATATTTTGTTTCTTGCCGTTGATAAAAGCACTGGTGCTTCCTGCTTTGACCCGCAGCTCGCTGGTAACCAGATCATCCGATGCCCACACCGGCAGAGCTGTTCCAGCCAACAACGCCCCCGCCAAAACAGCCGTGCTTAACACACGTAACCATGACTTCTTCATTCCGTTCATTCGTCCTCTCTACATCCGGTTACTTGCCGGCTCTTATTCTTCTTCGTCTGCCAAAAGTGAATCATCCGCCTCGTCCAGCAGGTCTGCACGATCAGCAAGGACCAAGGTGCGGGTAACGATATCTCCATCGGTTTGCACCAGCAGCTTCACTTTTTGTCCAGGCAAGTAGGCTTTCAGCAGCTCATTGATGTCTACAACCGAAGATACACGTTTGCCTGCTACGCTGTAGATGGCATCGCCTTCTTTAATTTTGGCCTTTTTGGCTTCCGGGCTCAGCACTTCCGTTACGGCCAGTGGATCTTCCGCAGGCAGGCCTACAATGGCGGACCAGCTCTCTTCCAGCTGCAGACCGAGGCTTGCCCGTTTGATTGTTCCATACTTGAAATATTGATTCACTACATAATTAACTGTATCTATCGGGATCGAAAATCCCATGCTCTCAATGCCCACCGCAGAGAATTTCATCGAGTTAATGCCAACGACTTCGCCCTTCAGGTTAACCAGCGGTCCTCCGCTGTTACCCGGATTAATGGCCGTATCCGTCTGAATGAGACGATAGGATGCTTCCACGCCGCGATTCAGACCACTAATGACACCGACCGTTGCCGAGTTACGCAATGAAAAAGAGATTGGAGTACCAATCGCAATGACCGTTTCACCCACAACCGCTTGCGAAGCTTTGGCAAATACAGCCGGTTTGAGCGACTTGGCATTAATTTTAATGAGTGCCAGATCACTTAACGGATCACTGAATGATTCGGTTATGTTATATGTATTGCCATCTGTCGTGACCACGACTGGATTGATCAGTCCATCAATGACATGGGCGTTGGTCACAATCCATCCATTCGACCGGATAATGACACCTGTACCATGCGCCAGATTGTAACGATCGTTATCCGTTCCATCCTGCCCCTCTGTTGATTGGCCAATAATGCCTACAACCGACGGAGATACCTTTTCAATTACTTTCGGAATGGCCGAACTTCCTTTATACGTATACGTTCCTGACTTCGAATCGTACTGCCCACTGCCGCCAAACATGTTCACCAGATCCTTGGTATTCACATACACCTGACCATCGATCACTTTCGCTTGCATGCCTGTTTTGGACGCCGCTGCACCAGCTGAAGCTGCCATCATACCGATGGAGAGCATCGCGACCATCATTATGGCTGCCGCTCGTTTCACTACCCTTTTCATCATTTCACCTGACCCTCTCTATACATCCTTCTTGCGCGACTGGACAGGTGATCCCTGGCCGAATCTATGATCTCTCTCATCTGCAATACTGGTATCCCTCAATGTATCATACAAATAATGGCTGTACAATCGTTTTAATTTTCGATTTAATTCGACAAAAATTGCAACTGGATTATTGAAAAACAACCATGAAAAAACACCTTCCATGTCTATCGTGGAAAGTGTTCGTTATTGCTACTGCATGTCCGTATGTCTGTTGTATGCTAGGATATTTGATACTGCTTTGTACTCCATTCCATTCTCACTACTTTTGTCTCGCGTTATGAACCAAACCAGCCCGTAATCATCGCATAGTCTGTCATCAAAAATACGAGCAAACTGACAACTGTAAACCCGATGGCAAACAGATTTTTCTTCGGTGCCCGCAGTAAACGGACCAATCCGATGAAGATCAGGATTGTAAACAGGATGACAAAGATATCAAATGCATTAAAATTCGATGTACTCGCCGTGGCAGCTTCTGCAAGCAGCATGGATAGACAGACCTCCTCACCATAGTTGAACAACTGATTAACGCATACCCTAAACTCTTCCTCTATGTTATCTGTACCCTGTTAGTAATGCAAGCCCTATCATCCAGAAAAATGAAAAAAATCCAGCCTGACCGCTCTGCCCACGAAAGCTCGCCCCCTCTTATATGTAAACACTTTCATTAAATCACTCGATTCATGAACATTTCGTATTTTTTGTCGACCATAGCTGTAACTGACGGCGGCGGCCCCTCGCTAAATCACATCCATTTCTTATCCCGGGAAGGCGGTGACTTTGGAAGATAACTCCGAAGTGGAAAATGAAGCTGAATTATGAGGAGTGTGTATAAACGCACTGTGCTCTATTTACGTTATTACGCTCGTTGGAGGTGTTCCTATGAAGACGTGGATTGGTGTGTGTGGGGTGTGCTCTGAGGACGTGGGATTGGTGCGTCGGCGGTGTGCTCTAAAGGCGGGGATCGGTGCGTGGGCGGTGTACTCTGATGACGGGGATCGGTGCGCGGGCGGTATGCTCTGAGGACGGGGATCGGTGCGTGGGCGGTGTACTCTGATGACGGGGATCGGTGCGCGGGCGGTATGCTCTGAGGACGGGGATCGATGCGCGGGCGGTGTGCTCTGAGGACGGGGATCGGTGCGTGGACGGTATGCTCTCAAGGCGGGGATCGGTGCGTGGTAGTCGTGGTAACTATCATGTTGGAGAGAAGAAGCGCTAACGATCTCCAGAAAGCTTATTTCGCCTAATATGACGTGTTTATAAATCTAACGAATCGAGGAAACCTTATTTTACTTAAAATCATCAAAACATAGCCTAATTCACGCATTTTTGTTGGAATAACGTTCCTAGTGTTGCTAGAATAAAAAGTGGACACCCGTTAACGGACGGAAGGATAATAAGAGGAACGGAGGTGTGTCCACATGGG
>NZ_JBNOKM010000041.1:0-16265 GCF_050171015.1 Paenibacillus sp. TC-CSREp1
AACACGACCGTTAAGCCCTCTAGCGCCGATGGTACTTGGACCGCAGGGTCCTGGGAGAGTAGGAAGCCGCCAAGCAATCTAAAGACACACTTGATATATATCAAGTGTGTCTTTTTGTTGTTTTATGTTTAAACTACATTGCATATAAAGAAATGGGTGAAAATAGGTCTTCCCTCGCGCTGTATGACATTCATAAGATAAATACAGTGTGATTCCTACGACTTAGTATATTTTAAAAGTGAATTTGGTAACCTCCACCCCCGCCATTAGGTGAATACGCTACGATTTTGTGGTAACCATACAGGTTCCCTAAAGTGATGGTTTTCGTTGTCAAGTCTGATACGATTACTCGTCCACTACCTTTCAAATTTCCATTCATATCTTCAACATTAAGGACATATTCCCCAGTCGTCCGAGGAAGAAAAGTAAACGTGACATTCCCGCTTAAATATATATCTGTTGAGTAACCCCCATCGAAATACTCTACTAAAACGCCCTGGGCAGAAATAATATCTTCTTGTTCCTGTTTTATCTGAGCATCTTGTGAAGGGATTACAGGCATAGACGTTTCATCAGCAAATACTGCTGGAACAGATGCTAGGAGCAGAGCCATGCAAGAGAGAGCTGCAATTGTAGTTTTTGGATATTTTTTCACATCAAACATCTCCTTTTCATTTATAAAAATTGAGATTAATCATACTCCCAGTAGCTTTCCTCACAGTCATTTCCTAGGATAAAAGTGAGGGGAGATCTGGCGCCGTATTAGTTTGATAATACAACCGTACCATATTTAACAAATATATACAATTACATATGGAGGTTTCTATATACTATTTTTGTTAAATATATACTTTATTCATATATCATTCACAATTTATATAGCTTTAGGTTCCAAGCTGCCGTTAATAGTAATGGACGGTGCGTTATTCGGTTCTGATTAGATTTACTTTAAGCATCCAAAAAACCTGCCCGATCTATGTAGACCGAGCAGGGCTATATCTGTTCTATATACGTTAATTTAATCTATTATGGGTACTCAGGATTTAACCTGCTTATCCGACAAGTAAGGGATTGTTTTCTATAATACACGGATATAGTTGTAAGTTCAGACAGCGGTACGGCAAGCCACACACCCAGCGTATTCCGTGTGTCTGGACATGCTATTTTTTTTAATTTTCGCAAAAATATAAAAATTAATGTGCAATTTAGGGAACCAAGTGACAACTGAGTTAGTCCTATTAAGTGAGGTGAAGATCCGTTGGACTATTCATTTCTGGCAGAGGCCCAGACGATTGACAATGACACACTTGCCAGCTTGATGGATGATTTCGGCAATGATGTGTGGAACTACGTTTATTTTTTAACTAAAAATGCGGAGCAGGCAGATGATCTGTCACAGGAAGTGTTTGTCCGGGCATACACAGGGATCGCAAACTATCGGGGAGATTGCTCGATCAAGACATGGTTGCTGACGATCACTAGAAATACGACGTTTACATATCGCAAATCCCGATTTTTTCGAAGCAGTTTATGGGGAGAGACGTTATCACTGGACTCGGAATCGCCAAGCCCTGGTTTAAGACAGATGATGCCACAAAAATCAGCTTCCCACCCATCTGCGGAAGTGGAGGTTATACGCAAAGCGCGTATGTATGAAATCTGGAATATCGTACTGGCGCTGCCGGAGAAGTTTCGGGAGATTCTTTTACTGCATGTGAGGTATGAACTTACAACCGTGGAGATTGCAGACATGTTAGGCATCAGTCAAGGTACGGTCAAATCGCGGTTATCCAGAGCTAAAAATAAGGTGCGCAAGCAGTGGGAGGAGATGATCGAATGAAACATGAGGATGCGAAGTGGGAAGAGGAAATTCGTAAAGGGCCATTTGCGGCGTCTCCTTTTACAGAAGAACATAAATATCAGGTGATGCAGCGAGTGGAAAGAATACAATCAGCGATCAGTGAAGAAAAGAAAATAAGCCGATCAGCTTTATCATGGAGCCGGTTGGGTTTATCCAGAAGATCTGCAGATAGAGTTACCGATAATACCAACTATGAAACAACCAATAGAGCTATTAAATCAACGATAAATGCAACGCAAGATGTATCAAGCCATAAGCGTCTTAGCAAAATCCGTAGAGGTATCCTTGCTGCAAGTATGGGCGTACTGGTGATTGCAGGCGGAATGTTCCTGTGGAACTGGGATGACGGACAACTGGCTAAACCGTTAATAGAACAGATTCATCCGGCTTCGGCGCTGCTGTTCTCAGATCACTTGAATGTGGATATACTCACCGATAAAATGAAAAAAAATATTGCAGTAACGCTGAGAGATGATCTGGGCAAACAGCTGCGTATTACCAAGGTGCAGGAATTTCCGGTGTCTGGAAGAATTTACGTTGAGGCAGGTCGGGAGAAGGATGCAGATTACGCCCAAATCTGGCTGGATGCCAAGACAGGAAATCTTCGTGAAGTGCAGATGAGGGCCGAGTTGCAGCCGAATAAGCTGGAGCATCGGTATTTACGTCAAGTTCCATCACTTCTGGAGAGTATCGGCAGCGTTCCAACGCTTAAACCTGAGCAGGTTAACAGATGGGTGAATATGAAGCAGGGGGAAGTCGTGCCAACAGTCAATACCGTATTAAGATTAGGCGATGATGTCAGCTACGGCGAGATTACCTGGGAACAGGATCAGGCGATCTCTATTACGGGAGAGCTTAGAGCTGATCAGATACCTCAAACAGCACTTGCGAATGCCAAAAAAGCAATAGGGGCGTTCTCGGGCAAGCCTAACTTAAATCTGGAGCAGGCTAGTCGAACTAAAGATGATGAGAGTGGAGAAGATTCAACTTTCTTCTCTTTTAACGATAATTATTTTGTGAAAATAACAGAAACATCAAATGGACGGAGATTCATGGTGGCAGATGCTAACGATTATGGACAGCCGGCAATAAACAGCCCAGAGGAGATGGAAGCTTATCAGGAGCGATTACTAAACGTAGACGAGAATCTCTTAAGAAAAGAGATTGAGCCATTCGTGAGTGTTATTTTCAATGTTGACTTGGAAGACTATAAGCTGCACAGAAACGCTGAAGAATTAGGTATAGTTACATTTAAACGTGATGCAGATCAGGATATTTTTCAGGTTCGATATAAGGATGATGGGCGTGTCACCATGGTCACTAGAGAAGAGCGTACTTCCAAATAGGAAATATAAATACTAAACTAATATCAGGTGTTTGTGATTCAAGCCAACACTATAGAGAGATTCTGCTTTGATTAGTTTATATCTAAATAAAGGTAAAGGACGTGGGAGAATGGATAATACTGTACGCGCGAAGAGAAAAGAAGAGATTTTGCAGGCATTTCAATTCCGTCATGCAACAAAGCAATTTGATGCATCGCGTAAAATAACAGAAGAGGACTTTGCGTTTATTCTGGAGACAGGCCGTTTATCGCCAAGTTCCATTGGATTCGAGCCATGGAAGTTTCTGATCGTGCAAAATCCGGAATTCCGTCAGCAGTTATCCGAGGTATCCTCCGGTGCACAGAAGCAGCTGGCGACAGCCAGCCATTTTATCGTAATTCTGGCCCGGACGGATGCAAGCTACAACTCACCTTATGCAGAATACATGCTGAAAGAGATCAAAGGCATGCCCGATGATGTATTTGAGCTGACGAGTGCGGCTTTCGGCAAGTTCCAGAACAATCAGGGTTTGCTGCAAAATCCAAAAACGTTGCTGGACTGGGCTTCCAAGCAGACATATATTGCACTGGGCAATATGATGACTGCTGCGGCTCAGATTGGCATTGATTCATGTCCAATTGAGGGCTTCAACTATGCCGAGGTGCATCGTATTCTGGAGGAAGCCGGGCTGTTGGAGAACGGTGCATGGGATGTTTCGGTCATGGCTGCTTTTGGTTATCGTGCGGCGGAGCCCCCTCGGGAGAAATCACGCAAGTCTATTGAGCAGATTACACACTGGATTGAATAAGCATTACAAAACGCAACCAGTGGAACGGAACACAGCTCTTGCTCGCATACCTTCGTGTATGGAAGACAAGGGCTGTTTGTGCATCATAATTCATGAATCCTAAAAAGCAGTTGAAAATACATAGATATCTATGTATAATGAAGTCATGTTAAAATACAACGCATTTGCAATGATCGCACGGATCAGAGATCACGTAAACAAACGCATTGTTCATGAACTTGAGCAGCATGAGGTTACGGGAATTGTTCCTTCTCATGGAGATGTTCTGATGTTTCTGTACCGGGAAGAGACGTTATCCATCAAAATGCTGGCAGAACGTGTGCAGCGGACACAACCCACAGTTACGGTGCTTGTGAACAAGCTGGAGAAGCTGGGGTATGTGGAACGCAGCAAGAGCGCTGATGACAGCAGAGTAACCATGATTCGTCTGACGGAACAAGGAAAGCGGCTGGAGCCGATTTTCCGCGAAGTGTCAGATCAGATCAACCAGATTATCTATGCTGATCTGTCCGAAGAACAGTCAGAGCAATTGGAGCAGTTACTGTCCATGATAGTGAGACGGCTATAACTAAACTTTATAACCGTCTTGCCAGCTCTTTCTTCTGCCTGATCTTTATAGGAGAGCAGAAGGTGTTCTTTTTAAACTTTTGCATAGATATCTATGTATAATCAAACGGCCGCTTAGCCAGATTTTTAGAAAACCAAGAATTAATATTGTTAACTATATAAGTTGAATTATTTATTTACACGTGAACGGAGAGGACATAAAAAACCTGAAAAAGCGGAGCTAAAAGCTTTCTGAAAGAAAGCTGCATCGGAAGCATAAGCTTCGCCTTTATCACCGGATTTTTCCCTTTGGAAAAGGGGAATCCAAAAAATCTGGGGATAACAGCGATTGGAAGGTTGTTCTGTCATCGGAGTGGATTGTGTAAATCTTTAGTACAACTTAACTAATAAGGAGGAATATATTTATGAAACATCTTATCGTCTACGCACACCCACACACAGACAGCTTTAACAACGCCATCCTGAATACAGCGGTAACTGCTTTGGAGGCAGAAGGTCATGAGGTTGTTGTACGTGATCTGTATCAGCTGGGATTCCAGCCGGTGCTTACGGAGGCCGATACAGCTTCCATGCGTGCAGGACAGACTCCGCAGGATATCGTAGCAGAGCAGCAGTATGTGACAGAGGCGGATGCAATTACGTTCATCCATCCGATCTGGTGGACAGGTCTGCCAGCAATTTTGAAAGGTTATGTTGACCGGGTGTTTGCCTACGGCTTCGCTTATGCATCAGGGCCAGCAGGGATCGAGAAGCTTCTGACGGGCAAAAAAGGTCTGATAATCAGCACACACGGAACACCAAAGGATGTGTATGATCAAATCGGAATGACCAATGCGCTGAAGCTGACTTCGGACACAGGCATCTTTGACTTTGTAGGCATTGAGCCAGTGGATCATCTGCTCTTCGGCGGTATCGGTTATCTGGATGCTGCTGCGTACCAGGCGATGCTGGATGAAGTGAAACAGGCGGTAACAACCCGTTTCTAAGATAGTAGCAGCGAAGCTGAAATACCAGGCCGGCTCTTGAGGAGTCGGCTTTGTTTATTTCTGGCGTTTGGCAAAAGGATCAAAAGGGGGTATAATCGAGCCATGGAACCTATACTCATATTCAAAGCATTATCGAACGAGACGCGCAGACAGATTCTGCTGTGGCTGAAAAACCCGGAGCAGCATTTCTCACCGCTTGAGCTGTCCCAGCATCCGGATGGCGGAAAGAGCGGCATATGTGTGGGCACGATTCAACTGAAGGCTGGACTGGCTCAGTCTGTGATCTCCAGTTATTTGTTAACGATGCTCAAGGCAGGACTGCTGTTATCGGAACGCAGAGGACAATGGACGTACTATCGCCGTAACGAGGAAACGATTCAGGCGTTTGCGGAGTACGTGCGGCACGAGTTATAAGCCGGATGCCGGAACGGAAGTCAGGATGCAATTGCAGCAAGCAAGGAATTCCGTCCGGATGTGAACGGCTATACTTTAAACATTTAACCTCACCGTTTTTAGCCTGCTTCTATCACTGTCACGGGCGGATGTGGGATGTAAGTGCATGAGCTGGAGCAAGCCCCGAGCTAAAGTCTATTTTCATCTTTTTACATCTATATATCTGGATATACAAAAATATAATCATAGAGGAGCATCATTATACATGAGTAACGAACAGAACCAACACCAACTTCAACATAAAGAGCATATCACGGACGTTAAACTATCTGTACTTGATCTGGCACCGGTCGTCGTGGGATCGGCCCCTGCGGATGCTCTTCGCAACAGTCTGGAGCTCGCACAGCATGCCGAGCAATGGGGGTACCATCGTTATTGGGTGGCAGAGCACCACAACATGCCTGGCATCGCGTCATCTGCAACATCTGTGGTGATTGGACATCTCGCGGGAGGAACGAAAACCATTCGTGTAGGGTCCGGGGGCATTATGCTGCCTAACCATGCACCGCT
The DNA here is from genome assembly GCF_050171015.1 of Paenibacillus sp. TC-CSREp1. NCBI lineage: Bacteria > Bacillati > Bacillota > Bacilli > Caryophanales > Paenibacillaceae > Paenibacillus > Paenibacillus sp. TC-CSREp1. The sequence continues at coordinate 6,511 of NZ_JBNOKM010000041.1, forward strand.
TGTGATTGCGGAGCAGTTCGGTACGCTCGAATCCCTCTATCCCGGCCGCATTGATCTGGGGCTTGGACGTGCACCTGGCAGTGATCGCCGCACATCACTGGCCCTGCGCAAAGATCTGAACAGTGGGGAGGATTTCCCCGAGCTGCTGGCAGAACTGCGAGCATATTTCGATGCTTCGGCAACATCTTATCATGCTCCGGTCCGGGCAGTGCCCGGCGAAGGGCTGAATATTCCGATTTACCTGCTGGGCTCCAGTGATTTCAGCGCACGTCTCGCAGGACAGCTGGGATTGCCATTTGCTTTTGCCAGCCATTTCTCCCCGGATTATACACGGATTGCGCTGGACACATATCGCAGCAGCTTCCAGCCGTCCGAGCATCTGAAGGAGCCTTATGTCATCGTAGGTGTAAACGCGGTGGTGGCAGATACGGATGAAGAAGCAGCGTGGCTCGGAACAACGATGCAACAGCAGTTTTTGAATATCATTCGGGGGACGACAGGACTTGTACAGCCGCCAGCAGTAATGGATGGCAAGTGGACCGACCGCGAACAAGCGGCAGTAGCCCAGACACTGAAGGCAGCCGTGAACGGATCGCCGGATAAGGTGCGCGGTCAGCTTGAATCCTTTATTCGTCAGACCCAGGCGGATGAGCTGATTATTACGTCAATGATCTATGATCATCAGGCCCGGCTGCACTCATACGAGTTGATCGCGCAGCTTGCGGGAAACGCATAATAACTTGCTTGGCAGCCGGTTGCAAACAGCATTCGGCAGCAGTCAGACGGTTCGTCTCCGAGAGAGGCGGGCCGTTTTTATATTCAGGAAAATTTTTCAAGGGATATTATTGAGGCAGGTTGGTCGTTTTGGGGTAAAATGACGGTACTTGCCGAATATGAAACGCCGGGACGGGTGAGACGTATAAGTCATGTGTGTTATACATAATTTGGCTGGCAACTGGTGCGTATAGGTTCTATACTACTCGTCAGGCAGGAAGATTCTGTATTCAACCGTTGGCGAGCAGCAAATGAAGAAAGTTACATATGAGAGAGGACGACAAGCCTATGGAGCAACCCGAGCAGCAACCGCGTGTTTGGCCCGATCGGTTCAAACGATTTTTTCTTAACAATAAATTTGTGCTGTTTCTGTTAATTTTACTGCTGGTTGGACTGAACGTTATGGTTCTGACCAAAGTATCCTTTGTGTTTCACCCGCTGGCAGTGCTCATTAAAACGATTGTACTCCCTATTATTCTGTCGGGCATTTTGTACTACCTGCTGAATCCGCTTGTGGATGTCATGGAAAAGTGGAAAATCAAACGGGGCTGGGGTGTGCTTATCCTGTACCTGATTATTCTGGGCATTCTTACGGTCATTATTCTTGCGGTTATTCCGGTGCTGCGTAATCAGATCACAGGGCTGATTGAAAACTTCCCGGCGTACAGCGAGACAGTCACGAAGCAATTTGAGGAGTTAACCGGAAGTGAGCTGTTCAACCAGATTCAGGGTGCGATTAACCTTAACTGGCAGGATTATTGGGGATCGTTATCGCAGAAGGCAACCGAGATTCTGGACACCACATGGACAAAGCTTGGAGGGTTTCTGGGTGCATTTACCGAGACGGTCTTATCCATTGTAACGGTGCCGTTTATCCTGTTCTATCTGCTCAAAGACGGCAAGAAGCTACCGAGCAAAATTTTATCTTTTCTGCCGATCAAAAGTCGTACGGGTGCCATGCATGTGCTGCATGATATCAACCACCAGATCAGCTCGTTCATTCGTGGACAGATTATCGTCAGCTTCTGTATCGGGGGGCTGCTCTACATCGGATATATGATTATCGGTCTGGACTACGCTTTGATTCTTGCGATTATTGCATCCTTCACCAGCGTTGTTCCTTATCTGGGGCCTGCGATTGCCATTACGCCTGCGCTCATCGTTGCGATCGTCACTTCGCCAGTGATGCTGCTGAAAATGATTGCCGTATGGACAATTGTACAACTGATTGAAGGCAAGCTCATCTCGCCTCAGATTATGGGTAAAACTCTCCGAATTCACCCGATTACCATCATCTTTGTCATTTTGACTTCAGGTAATTTGTTCGGGGTTGTCGGCGTGCTGCTTGCAGTGCCGGGGTATGCGGTGCTTAAAGTAGTCGTATCCCATATTTTCAATCTGTTTAAAGACAAATCGGGTCTGTATGATCCAAACAACAATACGCTGCTGTAGGGAGTGAGGCTCTGCTTCAAAAATCGTTGATATTCTGTTTTTTAAAACGGTTCCCTTACAACCAAAGAACCCCCATCCATCGGCGTGCCGAGAGACGGGGGTTCTTTGGTGTGTACAGGCTGGCAGGGACCTAGCCGTGTTTGATATGCTGGAGCGTTTGCAGGAAAATCTGCTCAATGTGAGCATCATCCAGAGAGTAGTACACCGTCTTGCCTTCCTTGCGCCGCTTCACAATCCGCATATTGCGGAGAGATCGCAGCTGATGGGAGATGGCTGACTGACCCATATCAAGCAGCACGGTCAGATCGTGTACACATAATTCCTTCTGTAACAGCGCATCAATAATACGAAGACGTGTCGGGTCACTGAACGCTTTGAACCAATCGGCCATCTCGGAAGAGGTCTCCCGATCTATAAGAGAGGTGCGAATGGTTTGCACATCGGCTTCTGTGCCTGAGCAGGCCTCATCGCATTCGTGTGGAGCTTTAACCGGTTGTTCCATTCTTATCACCGCCTATGTTTAACAACTGATAGCTCTATTATATCCAAAAAACGCCTAAAGCGAAATGATTACTATTAGCATATTCTGTATCCAAAAGCAATAACTCGTGTTGACACTCCCGTTTGAACGTGCATATAATAGGGTTAAATAAACATATGAATGATTGCTCATATATTGTATCGAATATCTGGAATGGTAATGGTATGAAATATGCTTTTCGGACTGCAAAGGGGAGAATTCACATGGGAACCGGACAGGAACAGGTGAAAAGAGAACTGCTGCTGGATGGACTGGATTGTGCTAACTGTGCACTCAAAATCGAAAATGGCGTGAGTAAAATCAAGGGCATTAGCGAATGCTCCGTTAATTTTGTCACCAAGACGTTATCGATGTACACGACTTCAGATATGGATGAACAGGTAGTGGAGGAAGCCAAGCGCAAGGTGCTTCGACTGGAGCCGCATATCCGTATCTCGGAGAAAGGCCAGGGCTACTCTGGTCAAAGCGGCTTAGGATGCGCTTCCACCGTTAATAGTGTAGAACAGCAGGGGGGAGAGCAGCCTCATTCTGGAACCCACCAGCATCATGGACATCAGCATACCCCTGGACATACGCACGACCATGGCAGCCATGCACATGATCATGAAACAGGGGCACATGACTATCACAGCCATTCTCACTCGCATGAACATGATCACGGTTATGGACATGATCACACACATCACAGCCATGCGCACCAGCACAGTCACGAACATAGTGATGCAGAGAGCAGTGATGCTCACGCAGGTCATTCGCATGAGCATGGTGCGGGGCAGACCAAAACGCTGCTAACTCGTCTGGCGATCGGTTCAGTGCTGCTTGCTGCAGCGATATGGTCACCGCTGGATGGCTGGGCGCAGCTTTCCCTGTTCGTGTTAGCTTACATTATCGCTGGTGGCGATATCGTGCTTCAGGCCTTCAAAAACATCATCCGTGGTCAGGTGTTTGACGAATATTTCCTGATGACCGTAGCGACGCTAGGGGCGTTTGCAATCGGTGAATACCCGGAAGGTGTTGCGGTTATGCTGTTTTATCAGCTCGGTGAGCTGTTCCAGGGTATGGCGGTTAATCGATCACGCAAATCAATCCAGTCCCTGATGGATATTCGCCCGGACTACGCCAATGTACTCACAGGTGCTGGTGAGGAAACACGGCGTGTCTCTCCGGAAGAAGTGCGCATTGGTGACCATATCGTGGTGAAGGCCGGGGAGCGTGTGCCTCTCGATGGTCTCGTCAAAGCAGGTCAATCCATGGTGGATACATCCGCACTGACAGGTGAATCCGTTCCACGGGAGTTGAAGCCGGGTAGTGATGCGCTCAGCGGTTTTGTGAACAAAAACGGCATGTTAACGATCGAGGTCACCAAAACCTTCGGTGAATCGACCGTATCCAAAATTCTCGACATGGTGCAGAACGCCAGCAGCCGCAAAGCGAAGACGGAACATTTTATTAGCAAGTTTGCCCGGTATTACACACCGGTTGTAGTCATTCTTGCGGCTCTCATCGCTTTGGTTCCCCCGCTGCTGCTGAGCGGTGCAACGTTTGCAGACTGGATCTATCGTGCGCTTGTGTTTCTTGTGATTTCTTGCCCTTGTGCGCTGGTTGTATCCATTCCGCTGGGCTTCTTCGGTGGTATTGGTGCTGCTTCGCGAAACGGTATACTGGTTAAAGGCAGCAATTACCTGGAAGCTTTGAATGATGTTAAAGTGGTGGTGTTCGACAAAACGGGGACCCTAACCAAAGGTGTTTTCAAGGTTACAGCGGTGTATCCTGAAGGTGCGCGTTCGGAAGAGGAATTAATGAGGCTGGCGGCGATTGCCGAAGCGAACTCGAATCATCCGATCGCAGAGTCTATTCGTGCAGCATGGGGGGAAGACATTCCTTCCCAAGGTGTGGAAGGATACGACGAAGTAGCGGGACATGGGATCAAGGTTCAGGTGAACGGACAGGAAGTGCTCACAGGCAACGCGAAGCTGATGGAACAGGCTGGGATTGCCTATACAAAGCCGCAAACTTCGGGAACAATCGTGCATGTTGCTGAAGCCGGGCAGTACGTTGGTCACATTATCATTGCAGATGAAGTGAAGCAGGATGCGGCAGCGGCCATCCAAGCGCTCAAGCAGCTGGGCATTCGCAAAATAGTGATGCTGACGGGAGATGCGAGAGCGGTCGGGGAAGCGGTTGGTCATCAGCTTGGTGTGGATGAGGTTCATGCCGAATTGCTGCCACAGGATAAAGTTGAACGGCTGGAGCAGCTGGAAGCAGACAAATTGCCTAAGGAAAAAATGGTCTTTGTCGGTGACGGCATTAACGACACACCTGTATTGGCTCGTGCCGATGTCGGTGTCGCCATGGGCGGGCTTGGTTCGGATGCGGCGATTGAAGCGGCAGATGTGGTCATTATGACAGATGAACCGTCCAGGCTTGCCAGTGCGATTCGCATTGCGAAGCGTACACGCCGCATTGTTTGGCAGAACATCGGATTTGCACTCGGGGTTAAGGTGATCTTCCTGCTGCTCGGTGTATTCGGGATCGCAACGATGTGGGAAGCGGTATTCTCCGATGTCGGTGTTACGGTGCTGGCTGTGCTCAATGCGATGCGGGTTCTTCGGATCAAGGACGTTTAGGGCGTGTCTTGAAACCTACTGAAGTGCATCTTTTACCCCCTTTTCGCCCCCTGCTACGTCACTTTCCCTTGACGTGCCCCGGCACGCCTGCGGGAAACTTCCTTGCTTGCAACAAAAATTCGGCAAAATCTGCTATCTTCAGAGTTTCAGACAACCCCTAAAATATGTGAAACGTACAGCACGGCTCTGCGTATATACGTAGAGCCGTTTTACTTTTTAATGGCTGGTGAATAATAATGGTTGTACGTTAAAGAGAAGGGGCGAGCATGTTGGCAGGAGCATGGTTGGGCATTATATGCGGAGTATGTTATTTCATTTTGGGATTGATGGTGTATAGGAAGCCGCCAAAACAAATTAACGGAATATATGGATATCGGACACCACGGGCGATGAGTCACCCTGCTTTATGGGAAGAGGCACAGCGGTATGGCTCAGCTCTGATGATGCAGTTTGGTTTTATTATAACCGCTTTTGGTGTTATTGGTTTCTGGCTTACCGATGTGCGCGCACTGGTGCTGAGTTTGATTGCAATCGTCTTTTATACGATCAGGCTGTTCACTCGGGTGGAAGGACGCTTGAAGCAAATGCAGCGGGAGATGGACAAACAGGACAAGCAGGGCAGCGTGAGCGAAGGGGTGTAGAAGTTTAAGAATTTATAACCTCATATTCAAACATAGAGATAAAGAGATCCGCTCAGGCGGGTCTTTTTTTGTCTAGGCATACTATTGAAGATAATCTTACGTTGACGTTAACGTTAATGTTATATATAATTATGTACATAACATTAATGACATATGAAAAGAGTTGAGGCGCATGAGCTTGTACAAAATTGATGATGTCGCCAAAGCCTGCGGACTGACCAAACGTACTATTCGATATTATGAAGAGATTGGTGTCATGCCTTCACCTCAGCGGACTGATGGAGGTACGCGGCTGTACACCCAGGAGGACATCGACTATTTGAAAAAAGTGGTTCGGGCCAAAGAGGTGCTGGGCTTCTCGCTTCAGGAGCTTCATGCTTATGTAGCCACTGCCGATGCGCTGAATGAGCAGCGTTTTGACTACCAGCAGATAACCGAGGTAAGGGAGCGGATCGAAAAGCTCGCTCAGATGGAGGCAACCCTGGACGGCCAGCTGCGATTGCTGGAGCAGAAGCTTCACAGCATTCATGCCGTACAGCATGAACTGCAGGAGCTGCGGGAGCGCGTTAGAACGGGCATTCAGACACTGCAGGGCCATACTCGCCAGAACGGTGGGAATGAAGCTGGCAATGAACGTGGTGGTTCGTAATTCATTGAATACATTACAACTGTGATTGAGATAAATTGCAGAACTACGTTGAAATACTTTGCTGGAACTGCTGGTTATGAGCCTGGAAGCAGAGTAGGGATAGGTAACTTGAGGCACACACCGATAGACGGTGTTATTGTGCCGTTTTTGTATCTTTTTTGTTGAAAATGGGGAAGGATAATTTCGAAATTTTCAGTTGTTTTCACACTTGCGGAATGAGTATTCAAATATGTAACCTTGGAGGAATTAATTTATGAAAAGAGAACCATCACTGCCTGACGAATTGCCGTCATCTCGTGGAGGTCTGCTATCCCAGCCCCGTGCGGTCTGGGCTGTAGCCTTCGCCTGTATCATCTCGTTTATGGGACTCGGTCTGGTAGACCCGATCCTGCCAGCCATTGCAGATCAGCTGCATGCTTCCAAAAGTCAGGTGTCCCTGCTATTTACCAGCTACAACGCGGTAACGGGGATTGCAATGCTGATCACGGGTGTAGTATCCAGCCGGATTGGTGTGAAATGGACGCTGCTTAGCGGCATATTGCTGATTATTGTGTTTTCATTCCTCGGCGGAACGTCTGATACCGTCGGAGCGCTGGTCGGTTATCGCGGGGGCTGGGGACTCGGGAATGCCTTGTTTATAGCCACCGCGCTATCAGCCATTGTTGGCTTGTCCACATCGGGGACGGCCAAGGCTATTATTTTATACGAAGCAGCACTCGGTCTGGGAATTGCCGTCGGTCCACTGCTTGGCGGTGAGCTGGGTTCAATCTCCTGGCGTGGCCCGTTCTACGGGGTAGCGGCATTGATGGCAATTGCGTTTATCAGCATCCTGTTTATGCTGCCCAAAATGGCTAAACCCAAAACGCGCAGTACGTTATCCGATCCGTTCAAAGCACTGGGTTACCCTTCACTGAAAACGTTGGCGATTACCGCCTTTTTGTATAACTTTGGTTTCTTTACCTTGATGGCTTATTCGCCTTATGTCATGAAACTCGACGAGCATGGCCTCGGCTATGTCTTCTTCGGATGGGGTCTGATGCTGGCCATTACGTCTGTTTTTGTAGCACCAAAGCTGCAGCGCCGGTTTGGTTCGGTACCATCCATGAGTGTGATGCTGACCTTATTTGCTATTGACCTGCTGGTGATGGCTGTGGGGACAGTGATGGGATCATCGGTGACCGTTATCGTTGCGGTTATTGTGGCTGGTATTTTCCTCGGCATAAACAATACCCTGATTACAACAGCAGTGATGGAGGCTGCTCCAGTGGAGCGTTCCGTGGCGTCTGCGGCGTACAGCTTTGTACGTTTTATGGGTGGTGCGCTGGCGCCATGGCTTGCGGGGAAACTGTCTGAATGGTTTTTGCCGGAAACCCCGTTTTATTTCGGAGCGCTGATGGTGCTGATCGGCGTTGCTGTATTGCTGATGCGTCGTCGTCACCTGCGGGATATAGATGCTTCGATCACAGCGCATTGATAAAGGCCTCGACCACAACTCATTGATAAATCCGCATGTGTATCATAGACCGTCGCGCAGCTGATCGCAGTTCATGTACAGACGGCACAGATTTTGCAGATACATTATGGAAACAGAACTTTATGGGGAAGAAGCTAACAAAAAATAACGTGCTTATAAACAGACTGGAGGAAGTAAGATGCTGAAACGGTTATTGGTGGCTGTAGATGGTTCGGATCATGCAAATAAAGCTTTGGAGCAGGCTCTCATGCTGGCGGAACAAATGAAACATCCGGTGAGTTTGACAATCGTGCATGTGAATCCATCCATCTCGATTAACGAGCCTGCCCTCGGGGTGGATCTGGAGGAACGTATCGCCGAAGAGGGCAAATATATTATCGAACCTGTGAAGAAACGTTTGGCTGACCGCGGTGTGCCTTATGAGACGCTGCTTGTGGCAGGCGATCCTGTAACCGAAATCTGCCGGGCTGCACGTGAACAGGCCTGTGAATGGATTGTGATGGGTACGGGTGGTAAAAGTGTGCTTGCAGAGATTGTGGTCGGCAGCGTGAGTCATGGCGTGTTGAAGCACGCGGAATGTCCTGTCATGACTGTAAAATAAACGGCAGCTTATGGTGCGTGAATAGGCAGTAACTGGTGAGCATGTGAGGCGCAGGTGAAAGAGCGAATTGTGGAAGTACGTAAGTGCCTTTGTAGGTGTATTTGTGAGGGTAAGAGGCTGAAAGGTGAATTCGGAAGCGTGTGAGAAAAAGTGGCGTGGTTATGCGTTCATATGTACGTTGTGGGTCAGTGAGGAGTAAGTTTTTGGGGTAACTAGGGCGTATCTTGAAACTGCTGAAGTGCATCTTTTACCGCCTTTTCGCCCCCTGCTGCGTCACTCTACCTTGACGTGCCCCGGCACGCCTGCGGAAAACTTCCTGGCTTGGAACGAAAATTCAGCAAAATTGGCTTCCTTCAGCGTTTTCAGACACGCCCTAGAGGAATTATGAAGTGTGCAGATGAGTGAGTGCATTTGTGGAAAAGGGAGTACACGTGTCTATAAACAGTAATTTTCTCAGTAAGTAATTGGTATTAATTGTGTAAGTTAGTGAAGTGAAAAATGCAGGATTGCATATGTGTGGAAGTAGGAAGGCGAGTGAGTGCGGAAGTAACATATGTCCTGGAGTAAGTGAGTGAAAGCCTGGGCGCATATGTGTGAGTTAGCATGTAAGTGCGGAGGTAAGTAAGTGAGCCAGAGCGTGAGTGAGTACGTGCTAAGTTAGCTGATGTGGCGAAGTCAGCGAGTGCACATGTGAGAAAGTACTCAAGGGCTGTAAGTAGTTAACCCTCCGAATTCTAACGATCTCAGGAGACCCTATTTCCCCGATAAATGGCACTTTGAAATTCTAACGATTCGTAGTGACGTTATTTAGCCTTTTTCGCCTGAAAAGTGGCCCATTATCTTGTTTTGACACGAAATAAGGTTGCTGGGATTCGTTAGAATTTGGATGGCCCGATATCAGGCTGAATAAGGTTTTTGTGAACACTAGTCATGCGTTAAACCTGACATGAATAATCAGCAAAAAAAAGTGAATTTAGACTTTCAAACCATAAAAAA
>NZ_JBNOKM010000042.1:0-12875 GCF_050171015.1 Paenibacillus sp. TC-CSREp1
TTAGTTCTGCTTTAGTTCTGCTTTAGTTCTGCTTTAGTTCTGCTTTAGTTCTGCTTTAGTTCTGCTTTAGTTCTGCTATAATATTAGCTCTGTATAATCATGCGCGAGTCTGTCTGATCCAGCCTGTGACAGACACAACTACATAGGCAAACACTAACGTACACACCGCAGGCAGCAAACCGGCAAGCCAGCCGAGCCAAGTCAAGCCCATGGCATACCCCATCAGCATAACAAGTGGAAGCAATAACATTCTCACCATAATTAACCCTGCCCCATGCAGCGCATCCGAATCATAATTGACCACAAGCTCTACATACTCCGAGGTCGCCAGTTCATCCCAGGAACGATACAGCATCAGGGTAAGCATAATGACCAATAGTCCACATACGATCACATTCACTGGAAACGGTGGCAGAGCAACCGCTGCTAACGATAGGCCACCCAGCTGCAAATACAATTTCAGCGTAGCGGAATTGCGGAAAAACGCTTTGAATCCAATCTCCGCCGTCCGGTTTGGTATGGAGCGTTTACGCAATAATGGACGTGATTTGCGAAAAACTATCGTGTGCGTTTTTTGAGCCTTGGGTTTGCTCACCGCCTGACTCAACATAAGTGCAGTCAGCCTTAGTCTGGTTCGCAGATCCTCTCGCACATCTCCTTCAAATGTACCCTTCATAAACAATCGCAGCTGCATCAGAGCTACGAGCAGCAGCGAAACGACCGTTATACTCAGACCTATTTTCCACGTCTCCCCAAGCATCCACGTTGATGCGCGAATAGTCGTCCATCCCATAGAAATGACGAGCAAGCCCATTAGAAGCCAGCACCGCCAGCCTGTATATCGAACTTTAATCGTATGTATAGCTATAACCTGAAAGGATGCTGCGGCTCCCAACCAGATACTTGTTAACACAATCTGATACACAGACATCTCATACACACGAACAAGCAGTGGTGCAGCAAGCGCAGTGATAAACATCATTTTCCCCAGTTGTAACCATAACACCCGCAAAAGGCCCCGCTTCATCAATGTTCGCATCCAGAATCGTCTCGACTTCAGAAACAGCACATCGGCTTCCTCCACAAAAAGCAGAACTCCACCCGTCAGAATCACCAATTCAATGATGCCCGCAAGGAAAGGAAACGACAATCCAGTTGCCCATGCTGGCATAGGCTTGGTCCACAGACTGGTAAACCAGCCAACAAAATAGAGCAGTCCCGGAATAAGCAGATACAGCCATACTGTCCAATCCACCACAAGCTTGAAATTGCGCCACTGTTCCCGCAGGTGCTCCTTACGTCTTCTCTGGTATAACAGGTGGGGTGTATAACGTTTATGCTCCATATTCGTGTCCCTCCCCATCATTCCGATGTCAGCATATCAAAACAGTCAAATAACGATGCATCCGGCATGCCCGCAGCAGCACGAATCTCATCCAATGTTCCTTCCGCAGCCGATCGGCCTGAAGCAATCAGAATAAAGCGGTCACAGATACGTTCAGCCGTATCCAGCACATGTGTTGACATTAACACCCCTGCCCCGCGACGTCGTTCATCATCCAGCAGTTTCAGAAAGTCCTTCGTTGCCCGCGGGTCCAATCCGATAAACGGCTCGTCCACGATATAGATATCCGGCGAGGATAGGAAACCGATCATCAGCATCATTTTTTGGCGCATCCCCTTGGAAAAACTGGCAGGAAGATAATTCCGCACATGGTGCATGCCAAATCGAAGCAGCAGTTCCTCTGCTCTCGCCGTAAATATCTCTTCTTCGATTTCATAAGCAGCAGCTGCCAGATCAAGATGTTCCCACAACGTCATATATTCGTAAAAAACAGGCTGTTCGGGAATATAGGCGTACCGCCCTTCCCCGGCAATATTTACATTGTAATCGGCATGCTCCAGCAGACCGAGCAGTGTTTTGATGGTTGTGCTTTTCCCGGCACCGTTAGGTCCGATGATGCCTACCAGTTCTCCCGGTGCAACTTGCATCCGAATATTGCGGATCGCAGACTGCCCCGGTGCGTAACCCGCTTCGCGAATATGTACGTTCAGAATAGGATCAGCTAAAGCTTGTTCTTCTCTATCATCAAATCCACTCATATCCCCACACTCCTGTCCAATCAAGTTTACATTGATGATCTATTGTTATTGTAAAGGAGTTTGGCTACTCATGTTTGATCAATTTGAGCAAAAATTGGGCACAAAAAAACAATAAATCATTATAGTTCATGATTCATTGCTCAGATAACTGGCTAGTCAGATTATTTATTCTCTTCAAAGTGACAGTGAGTATGAATCATGGAAGTAAGTTCTTCAAATGAATACTTGTGATTCACCATATCAACCGTAAAATCCTCAGCTAAGGTCTGTTCCATTTTGAAAAGGATATCATTGTAACGCAAAAATATGACCATTGCCGTAAAGGCTGTCCGCTTGTTAGCATTTTGAAAAGGATGGTTTTGACCCAAAGATTGAAAAATTGCAGCCGCCTTTTCATATACTGTTGGATATGCTTCGTCACCAAAAGCAGATGATTGCGGTCTTAGAACAGCAGATTCAAGCAGATTTGAGTCTTTAACACCAATCTGCTCTCCTGGGCTGTAACGTTTTATCATAGCAACATTAATCGCAATGACTTCCTGGATACTTAAATACCGAACAAGGCTCATCTGTCTTTAAGACCTTTCAAGGTCTGATCATATTCGTCCATAACTGAAGCTAAAGTATCCATAAAATCATTACTAATTCCGTTAGGTAAACTAACCTTGACTGACTTTTTGATAATAATTTCGCCACTCGTTCGATCAACCTCAATTTGAACCATGTCTCCCTGCTCAAGGCCAATCTGCTTGAGGGCTTCTGTCATCGTTATTCCAAGACTATTACCAAACTTCGTTACTTTCCGTTCCATCTCTCTCACCCTACTCATTCAGATTCCTCCTTAATTATATTATTCAATTGTAATAACAATTATACTAAATTCCCACCTATTATACATGACTAAAACAAACAAAAAGAAGCAGGGATTCAGGAGCACCTGCTTCTTTTTGTTACGTTAAAAAACCTTATGACAGCTCTCCAGATACCGCAGTCTTTGACGCAACACCTTCCTCCAAAGGTATCTTTTTGCCTTTAGGCTTGAACAAATACAGAACCCCCAGCAACGTCAGCAGAATACCCGAGCTTACAAACGCCGGAATAACTCCGAAGGAAGTGACCAGCAATCCACCGACCACAGGGCCAAAAATATTGCTTGTTGTCATCACGCTGCCCACGGTTCCAAACACTCTGCCCGTCATTGGCTCCGGGGTTTGTTCCTGCAAAAGGATCTGAAAAGGTACTATAGCAAACCCGATGCCGACACCTGCCAGAGCAAATAATGAGATAAGAAGCAGGTGTGCGCCCAGTCCTGCAGAAGGCCATACGCTAACGACCACACCAGCCGTACCGATGACCAGACCTGTAACGGCGGTGCCCAGACCCATTTTCAAACCGTGGCCTGCAGTCTTCCACTTTCTTACACTCATCGCAGCGAGTAACGTTCCGACACCACTTGCTGCAACACACCAGCCGAGCAGATCACCCGAAATACCCGGAAGCTGCCTGAATAGTACCACAGTTTGTGAATCAGCAAATTGCAGAAACAGAATCGCCGCTGCCAGCAAAAGAAGTGACGTTCCGATATGAGGAAGAGAAGCAAGCATACGAATGCCTTCCAGCGTTTCTTTCCAGAAGGATGATTTACCTTGAGAAGGTGATGCTGACTGTTCCTCTACTCCTGTTACGTCAGAATTTGCCTGTTGGATCACCCGATACCCGGGAATCCATAATAAAATGATGCCCGAGATCAGAAAAGACGAGGCATCCAGTACAAAACACCAGGCAACACCAAATGCTGCGACAAGCAGGCCGCCCAGCGCCGGGCCGATAATTTTGGACATCTGTTCGATCACAGAGCTGATAGATACAGCCTGAGCAAGCTGGTGATGCGGCACAAGCTCCTTCAGCTTGCCGTTCTTGGCCGGGGAGAACACCACATCGAACAGTGATTTCAGAACAAGCAGTACATAGACATGCCAGATCTGATCGGCAAAAATTAACGCACCCACAATGACAATCCGTGCCCCATCGGCGGTAATCATCAGCCATTTTCGATTCAAACGATCCGCCAGCGCACCAGCAAAAGGACCTGTGAGCAGAATCGGCAGTGCCGCAGATAACGTCACAAACGTAATCTCCCACGGCGTAGCATTCCAGCGCAAACCGACCAGTGTAAAAATCGCCAGCAGATGCAGCCAATCTCCCAGATTGGATATCGCCTGTGAAACCATCAGTGTCACGAATGGACGGTTTTGTTTCAGTGAACCCTGTACATCAATTGCGTATTTGCTGCTCATCCCGCTTCTCCTCCATCAATCCCGAATGTTTATTATGGAAATGATTGTATAATAGATTCGCTTGCTGAACCTCATGCCAGGGACGGAGATTATGGGGAACCCGCAGGATGATTTTTCCTTCCCTCGCTTCGCCTCTATTCAAATGTTTAAATATGGCCATATCCCAGGTAAATCTTCATGAATGATCAAATTTTAAATGCTAAAAATGCAAATCTTGTGACATATCGCATGTTTTTCGCTGAAATACAGGTCTACAATAGATTCAAGACGGTGTCCTGCACCGTCAAACGATACGATCCAACTCATATAAGTTGATCTGATCTTATACAGGAACGATGCAAGAGAACCTTTTCCATCACATCAACTTATATAAATACACTGAAAGGCGGGATCAGCATGCTGGAATTACAAGAAATCGGGACCGAGCGTTCACTTCATCTGTACCGCACCTTGGCCCAAACGTTCAAAAGTGTGAATGAACACGCTGTATCTGGAAGTAAAATTCATGGGTTTAATCCGACTGCGTATGGAGTGCTCGAAGTGTTATATATGAAAGGAGCACAGCCGATTCAGCAGGTGGGTGCCCAGTTGCTGCTGCAGAGCGGAAACGTCACCTATGTCATTGACAAGCTGGAGCAAAAGGGGCTGCTTCGTCGCAAGCATTGTCCACAGGACAGACGCATCATTTTTGTCGAGCTGACCGAGGAAGGTCAACGCACGATGGATGAAATCTATCCAGGCTATGCAACCAAGATTGATCGCGCTGTTAGCGGTCTGAGCGAAGAGGACAAGGAGCTGCTGTCCGATCTGCTGGGCAAACTGGCCCATGGTGCAGACAGCTTGTCAGCGAACAGCTGAGAGCAGCATGTATGGCGTAACTTCTTTGCATCTCATGCAGCTCCAGCAGCACTCGGTGCCCTGCTTCATGACAAAGGCTGTCAGCCACCTGAGGCATAAATCAGCCACATGACTCATTCATGCATCTTGCATTGAATGCACCAAAAAACCGGATCGAACCTGACAAGGGCTAATCCGGTTTTTTCATGATCTTTTTTTCACACCACATTCATTCAACCATAGCAAAACGAGCCTTTTATCCTGTTTGTTATATCTGGATTTATACCAATGCACGCCTTCTGTTCCGCAGCCACCGAAATCCGGCTCCAAGAACAATTTTCCAGCCTGCAAACATAAAAGTAATCATAACCATCTGGCGAATTGCACCTGCATACAGGGACACATCTCCTCTATACATAAACACAGAGAACAACATACCGCTTGCCCCCGCCAGCAGGACATAACCAGCCGCTACAGACACAAGCTTCAGTGCAGTTCCATTGAACCTTTGCGCTATAGACACTGATACGGCATCCGTCAGAAATGAAAGCGGAATAATGAGTAAAGCTGCAATTGCGAGATGGATCAGCATGATAATGACTACGGAATACCATAACGGATAATAGTATGTATTCTCCAACCGCTCGGCAACAGGTACATACTCCATGAAAGACGTGATTATGGACAACGAAACACAGGCCAGAATGGCCGCCATAATTCGAACAGGATAGGATACAGGCCGCAGGGCAATCATCAGTGGTTTGCTCAAGTCAGTTCATCCTCCTTTTTCCAGTTCATCATAACAGACCTTTGGCATTAAAAAAAGCAGCTGAGCTTCAGCTGCTTTTTACATTTCTTCCTTTACTGCCTGTACGCTACTTCCGTGCCGCTTCCACCTGTGGCGGTGCATCGGCATCCTCGGGAACGATCAGCCGCTTGCGCAAGGCCATTGTAGTGAGCCACGACACGATCGCAATGATAAACATAATGACAAACAAGGAGTGCAGGCTGCCCTCCAGCACACTGCGCAGCAGCGTCCACTTCTCGTCAGATAACACCGCATCCGTATGCGGCGCAAGCAGGTCGTTCAGGTCCCGCTCCGAGATGCCTGCTGCCGCCAGATTTTGTTCACTCGATAGTGTCGAGATGCGAAAATTAAGCCACGTTCCAAATGCCGCCGCTCCAATGGTCTGTCCAAGCGTACGCATGAACGTATGCAGTGCCGTGGAGGAGCCGCGCTCTTTGTAACCAACGGAAGATTGAGCAATAATCGTGAAGATTGTGAAGGCAAAGCCGAAGCCGAGACCGTAAATAAAGGTCAGAATAAACAGCACCGCCTGCGGAGAAGTTCCGCCCACCAGGAACAGACCACCTGAACCGACAGCAATGCCGGTAAGCCCGATTAACGAGGTCAGGCGTGATCCGATTTTGAGCAGCAGTCGTCCCGCCAGCACGCTGCCGATCAGCCAGCCGACCGACATCGGCGCGAGCAGCAGCCCGGATTCGGTTGCATTGCCTCCCCGAACCCCTTGCACCCACAGCGGCAGATAACTGGTCAAGCCGATCATCAATGTGCTGGTCAGCAGGCCGGCGATATTCGCCACCCGGATGTCCCGGATACGGAACAGATGGAGAGGAACCATCGGGGCCTGGGCTCTTTTTTCCACAACAAAAAACAGGATCATAAACAAGACAGCAACGAGGCTAAGTCCTACAATTAACGGAGAACTCCAGGCATAATACTGCCCGCCCGCCGACAAAACAAAGAGCAGTGCAGTGATGCCCACAGTAAAGGTCAGCGCCCCCATATAATCGATTTTAGCGGTGCGTGGTGAGATGTCCTCCTTCAAATAACGGAATACAAACCACATGGCAAGCAAGCCAAAGGGTACGTTAAATCCGAAAATCCACTGCCAGCCGAGGTTGTCCACAAAATAACCCCCAAGCAGCGGCCCAACGAGAGACGAAATGCCCCAGACCGAGCTGATCCAGCCCTGGATTTTGCCCCGTTCCTCAATGCGATAAATATCTCCGATAATCGTAAACGTCACCGGCACTACCGCTCCCGCACCAATGCCCTGAATGGCACGATAGATGATCAATTGCTCCATATTCTGTGCCAGACAGCACAGGAGTGAGCCCAGCAAAAACAAGGCACAACCGATGAGGAACACCGGTTTACGTCCATACAGGTCACTGATCTTGCCAAAAATCGGCGTGCTTACAGCCATCGTGAGCAGATACGCGGTAAAAATCCAGCTCAGCAGCTGCACACTCCCCAGCTCACTTACAATCGTTGGGCCGGCTGGACCGATAACCGTACCTTCAATGGCGGATAGAAACGTTGCCAGCAGCAAACCCGCCAAAATAAAACTGCGCTTCAAGCCTCCTGATGTATTCACTCAAACCCTTCTCTCTTTAATCTTCTATATATAATTAAAAGTTGATTTAACTTTCTACTCCGAACACAGAACAAGCTTTCGATCACAGTTATCCCCAGATTTTTTCATCTCTATTTGTAAGGAGAAATCCGGTGATAAAGGTGAACGTTCCACTTCTCCAGCTTTGTTCTGTTTCTTCGTTACTGTGTAATCTCAAAATAAATTATATATCACTTACTACCTTTTTTTATTACGAAGAAACTCATCATATAACAGGGAGTACATTACCATGTCCTTGTATCCTGTAGACGTATGCTGCACCTGTCGCAGCAAGCCCTCGCGGGTGAACCCCTGACTTGTCAGGAACGAACCTGAAGCTGCATTGCGCGGGTCCACGAGGGCTTCGATCCGGTTCAGCCCCATCGTCTCATAACCGAAGGGCAGCAGCGCTGTGAACGCCTCGGACATATAGCCGTACCGCCAGTAATCACGTCCAAGCTCATATCCGATCTCACCACGGAATGCTCCCTCCAGCTGCCAGGTATTGAACCCGCAGCTTCCAATCAGTTTGCCCGTATCCTTCAGCTCGATGCCCCACCGCAGGGCATCCTCTTCCCCTGCCATATGGTTGAGCAGGGCAATCATATCAGCAGCCTCGCTTGTGCCGATCATTGGCGCGAGATTCATATACCGCGTTACTTCCCGGTCAGACCAGTGCACGAACATCTGGGCGGCATCTTTGCGGCGCATTTTGCGCAGACGCAGCCGTGCTGTCTCAAGCTCGGGAATTCTTCCTTTACATCTATACATCACCTGACACTCCGATCCGATCCTTCTCTTGCAGACCATAAGATTCATTAGCCATCTAACCATAACCTGCACCAATTGGCAACTGTTCACTCTTACATATGTCGTCATATCCAATCATATCAAAAAACCGGGCGCATCGGCTCCCGGTTTTGATGTACGTTAATCTGGTGCGGCATTACGCTGGAGAGGCCTTTTTGCTGTCCGCAAGCAGTTCCTCGCTAACTCGTCCAAGCACAGCAAGGATTTCCTTATACTCCTCGATGCCTGTCCCGGTCAGGCTCCACTGATCTCCGTGGGCAGTCAGAAAATTCTCCTGTGTCAGATGTTCAAGCTCCTGCTTGATCTCACGCTCGCCAACGCGGTATCCGCGTTCCTCTAACATGGGCAGCGCATCGCTTACAGTCAAATCCTCACGTTGGGCCAAATATAGAAGATGAATTCGTACAAACAGGTTCTGTACTTCTGCATGCATAAGCTAAGCTCCTTCCCGGGTTGTAGCCCTTCTTGGTTGCTAAGTAATTACCCCGCGAAAGAAGGTGAGAAACAGGAGTATACATCGGATGTTGTCTCATTCTGTCATCTCTTTCCAAAATCATTCCGCTTGACTAACCGCATCCACTGCACTATCTTGAAAATAAGTACCATTTTTGCTCGGGAGGGTGATTCACCATGTTTCAAGCTGTTTCCTATGAAGGAACACGAAGCGAGCAGCACACCGCCGTCCTGGGACAGTTAAGTGCTCTGATCCGCGATGAACCTAGTGCGATTGCCAATCTGGCTAACGCTGCTGCGCTGCTCAATGTATTTCTAGCCAACACCAACTGGGTCGGATTCTATCTCTATGATGGAAAAGAACTGGTCCTCGGACCGTTCCAGGGATTGCCTGCCTGCATCCGTATTCCGCTTGGACGCGGAGTATGCGGCACATCTGCTGCGGAGAGACGTACACTTGTTGTGGATGATGTGCATGCTTTTCCAGGCCATATTGCTTGTGACGCTGCATCCAATAGTGAGATCGTTGTTCCGATGATCAAAGACGGACAATTATACGGGGTGCTCGATATCGACAGCCCGATCAAAAGCCGTTTTGACGATGAAGATCGTATCTTCCTGGAAAAAGCGGTCAGCCTGCTCGTGGAGCAGCTGTAAACCGTTCGATTCATCGATCGTTCATTATGATGTATTCCAAATGAAGGACTCGTGCTCGCGTCCGCTCACCACAACGTGGTGATCTTTATATGTAATAAGCAAAAAGCGCAGCCTATCTAACAGGTCTGCGCTTTTTGTTGCTATGTTCATACCGATGTTCTTGCCCGCCCATCTTAATTTATGCAACTAGAAGAGATCATGTGCGCCTTCAAGACAGATCCTGTGCCGCTTTAATAATCATTCCCTCTCGCAGATACTCAGCCAGTCTGGGATGATAACCGTCATACATGCTGCGGAAATCCTGATGCTCCACATACAAATCAGCCAGATCCCGATAAATCTCAGGTGTAGGGGTGTAATATCCTTTGATCCATTCAAGATGTCTTCCAATAATCTGCTGCACCTCAGGGCTGCCGGGAGCGAGATCAAGCTCCATTGCCTGCTTCAGATCGAGATGAATCTGATCGATCTGGGCCTGGGAGTTCAGGAAATCCTCTTTGGATTTCAGCTCCATTTCCTCGGCAGGAAGATCATTTTCCGGCACTGGTTCAAGAAAATGCTCCGTCTCGCCAGCCTCCGGCAGCAAAGGATAACTTGTGTGTTGTACGAAGCCATGATACAGCTCATGCGCTTCGATCTCCCGCTCTCCTTGCAGATACGAGACCGTTTTGTCCAGCGTCTGAATCAGACCGTGCAGGCGCAGAGCCTCCTCCAGCAGATGCATGCGATGCTGCTGCATCACACGCACGATTTCCACAGAGTCCTCCTTGAGCATAGGGCCCATCTCTTTCTCCGGCACCCCTGCTTCCTTGCAGAACATAATTTGCTGAAGCTTCAGCAGCTCCCTTTTCTCATAATACATGTCCTCATCCAGTCCGCGAAAAGCAGGGGACAGCAGCCCCAGCTCCGCATAATGACTTAACTCGTTCAAGCTCACACCGGACATTCCGGATACATCGGTCATCGAATACGCCATAATATCACCTCCTGCCTCTAATTTGTACTCTGTATGCTCCTCTGCCACCTTCTGCTATTACATCAACCTGATAAGGTTTAAATGAACACACTGTACATCCTTTATCCATAAAATCTCATTTCACATCTAATATCTATAAATTCTCTTTTTAATCTAAAACTTCGTTCAGCTTGAACGCATACTTGCATCTGAAGTTGTATTTGTTTTTGATCCTCACCTACAGAACGGGCTCCTCAGGTCATGCTTGTGAGTATCCGAATCTGTGAAGATTTACGCAGTAAAACAGATACTTGCAGCAGATGTTACCTAATTAATACCCTTCTCCATCGATGTGAACCCGCAGTCACTGAACAATATGATGTATTTTTGCAGACAGTTTTGTGATCCTTTCTCTCTCCGTTATCTAATTCCTGGATCAGGGAATCATGGATTGATGCCAAAAAATCCTGCACCCAGAAGACAGATGCAGGATTGCGTTACTATTGCAGTTAAAAGTTACCTTCCAGCGAGACAATCGCTTAATTTTTGTTAAACATGACAAACTTCAGCTCGGTCATCTCTTCCGCTGCATACTTCACACCTTCACGCCCGATGCCGCTCTGCTTCACCCCGCCATAAGGCATATGATCCACACGGAATGTGGGAATATCATTAATCATGACACCGCCTGCTTCAATCTCATCCACGACCCGGAGCGCCGTTTGAATGTCATTGGTGAACAAGCCTGCCTGAAGTCCGTACATGGAGTCATTGACATGCTGTATTCCTTCGTCCACCGAAGCGATCGGATTAATAATCACAATTGGCGCAAAAACCTCCTGACAGGATACCTTGGCATCACGCGGAACGTTCACCAGCACGGTTGGACGCAAAACGCCTCCTTCAGCCTCACCGCCTGCCGCAAGCACTGCACCTGCCTGCTTCGCTTCTTCGATCCACTCCAGTGTACGCCGCACATCCTTGGACGTAATGAGAGCAGAGACAGCGGTATCCTCATGCAGCGGATCACCGATAACCACCTGTTTGGCCGCTTCGGCAAAACGCTCTATGAATTGCTCGGCAATATCCTGATGCACGTAAATACGCTGCAGCGATATGCATACTTGACCTTGATACGTAAAAGCCCCTGTCACACAACGCGGGATCACCTTGTGCAAATCAGCGTCCTTGTCGATAATAACCGCTGCATTGGAGCCCAGCTCCAGCGTTACACGCTTGAGGCCTGCTTTGCCGCGGATACTTTTACCTACTGCGGGGCTGCCAGTAAACGTGATATATGCCACATCAGGATGTTCGACGAGCACATCACCTATGGTTTTGCCATCACCGCTCACCACATTCAGTGCTCCATCCGGCAGCCCGACCTCTTGAAGCAGGCTTGCAATATAGTACGCAGACAGCGGTGTCTGCTCTGCAGGCTTCAGTACAATCGTATTCCCGGCAGCCAGCGCGGGTCCAACCTTGTGTGCTACCAGGTTCATCGGAAAATTAAAAGGTGTAATCGCGCCGATGACTCCGATCGGCTGACGCATGGTATAACCGACCCGGCCCTCGCCGCCTTTGGCTGCATCCATAGGAACCGTCTCACCAGTAAGCCGTTTCGCTTCCTCGGCGGCAAAACGGTATGTCTCGATCGTGCGGTCAATCTCGGCTCTTGCCGCAGCAATCGGCTTTGCCGCCTCCAGTGCTACGATGCGAGCGGCCTCTTCTTTGCGCTCCTCCAGCATAGCGGACAGCTTGTACAGCAGCTCCGCACGTTGATGCGCAGGCATCTGACGCATCGTGCGGCGAGCCTGTACAGCCGCCGCAATAGCAGCCTCGGTCTCCTCTGCCGAGGCTGAAGCCACCTCTGCCAGCGTCTCACCGGAATACGGAGCCTGTAGTGTTGTATATTGTGTTGATTCGGTGTGCTTGCCGCCGATAAACAGATGTTGTTTTTTCATAAGCTGCATCCTCCATTCCTATTGCTGTGATCCCTGCGTAACACCTACTCTAGTTATACACCATTTCAGACCCATCCACCCAGTTCGCGAACTGAAAGAACATTTGTATCCTGCTCCGTGCTGCACCCTTGAGAATCGGATTCCGGGTACACTTGTATGGCGAGATGTCAGGTGCGGGGAATGGAGAGAGAGTGTGTGTGATGGAACACAGCGCACTCGTCATGGGCAGCTCGGAAGCTCAGACCCCGGGAACCGCGGTTGGATGCTTAACTCAAGCAAATTTCCACGCTAACGATTCACAAAACACTAGCCATGCAAATAACCTAACATTATAAATTAATATTTTTAGCAATTCTCTTTAACAGTGAAATAAAGAATA
>NZ_JBNOKM010000043.1:0-12845 GCF_050171015.1 Paenibacillus sp. TC-CSREp1
CCCATGTGGACACACCTCCGTTCCTCTTATTATCCTTCCGTCCGTTAACGGGTGTCCACTTTTTATTCTAGCAACATGGTGATCGTTAGAATCTGAGAATGCACAAAATGGGCCAAATAGCGTCGCTGTGAATCGTTAGGTTCCTGAGATCATGCTTGCTCATGGTGCGAACCCCAAGCTCACATGATTTTCCCGGGGGATTCGCACCCAAAATTGCTCTTTTCGTTCCCTTTTGGCAACAAATTTGTTGAATTATATGATTGCTTTGTATAAAATTAGGGGGAATCATGGTAAGGAGTTGCGGAATTACGAGACATTTTCGTTGGAGAAAATGTTTATACGTTATTTTTCGCTGTCGCACTCCGTATGGAGTGTGTGGATTGAAATTTTTGTGGTAGCACAGTGCCTGTGGTCTCGATCATGTCGCACTCCGTATGGAGTGTGTGGATTGAAATTCCCGGGTCCCTACCAAGCAAATCGCCTTCCTCTGGTCGCACTCCGTATGGAGTGTGTGGATTGAAATCTAACATAAAATCCAATGGTATACTCATGACTGGTCGCACTCCGTATGGAGTGTGTGGATTGAAATACATAAGCATTGTTGTTAGTTTCTGACCCGGTAAGTGTCGCACTCCGTATGGAGTGTGTGGATTGAAATATCTTTAGCCAAGTTCGGTCGTTATGGAACGGGGTCGCACTCCGTATGGAGTGTGTGGATTGAAATTTCTTGCCCATCTTGGTGAATGGTTCGACCAACTGGTCGCACTCCGTATGGAGTGTGTGGATTGAAATTCACGATCCGCCAGTGCTTGTTCACGCTTAGCGCGGTCGCACTCCGTATGGAGTGTGTGGATTGAAATATGCTATCTCCCTTAACTTGTAGTGCGAAATCTGGGTCGCACTCCGTATGGAGTGTGTGGATTGAAATACATCGTTGTTGGCTGTGCCTGATTGTAATACGGAGTCGCACTCCGTATGGAGTGTGTGGATTGAAATCAGGTTCGCCTACTACAGCTAAACCGGTGTCTTGTTGTCGCACTCCGTATGGAGTGTGTGGATTGAAATACCGTCACCCCTCGGCTTTTCAGGTTTAGATTACGGGTCGCACTCCGTATGGAGTGTGTGGATTGAAATCGGAGTCGGTGCGAACGTCCTGCGGAAATCTGCAAGGTCGCACTCCGTATGGAGTGTGTGGATTGAAATACCTAGGTCTATGTATATATACTCAGCCGAGTCAAGTCGCACTCCGTATGGAGTGTGTGGATTGAAATGTTACCGGTTCGAGTACGACGTATTCTCTCAATAGTCGCACTCCGTATGGAGTGTGTGGATTGAAATCCGAAATCGAGCGGCCTAGCCACAGGCACAGACAAAGGTCGCACTCCGTATGGAGTGTGTGGATTGAAATTAATCCAGGTGATCAAGTAGAAGAAAATGAACAAGTCGCACTCCGTATGGAGTGCGTGGATTGAAATGAAACAATCGACGATATCATCGAATATTGTCGCAAGTCGCACTCTACACGAGTGCGTGAAATGAACTACAATCCCCAAAAGACATATCTCATTAAACGAGATATGTCTTTTTGCATCCAAGAGAGGTGTAGAGTACTTGAAATCGACTGAACCTAACATCGAATTACATAATATTCTATAAAAATACGATTTTTAGAAGGGAAATATATTTCGATGTCGAAAATTACAATACAAGTCTTTTTGCCTATACAATTGGTAGTAAAGTCTTGATAAAACATGGTGGTGAGCTGGCATGACTTACATTGCGCATATCCGTCAAAAAGACAACGAGATTCAAACGGTGCAGGCGCACTTAATCGAGGTGCAACAGGGGGCAGAACAGGCTGGAGAGAAGATTGGCATCAAAAATTTGGCTGGCATTACAGGTTTGTTGCATGATATGGGCAAGTACACTGAACAATTTCGCGATTACATTCAAGAAGCCGTGGCGAATCCTGACAAACCTCCACGAAGAGGGTCGGTAGATCATTCTACGGCCGGCGGCAAGCTGATCCATGAGCGTTACCATACCATCCATGCCACACCGCAAGCTAAAGTCACAGCAGAATGGATTGCCAACTGCATCATCTCACATCATCAAGGCTTGAGAGACTATATATCTCCTGATCAAACTTCTCCTTATATAGAACGTGTCGTCACTAAAGAATTGAAGCAATACCAACAAGCTAAAGAAGAGTTTTTTAAAAACAACCCTCCCGAGCAGTTGGATTCATTATTTGAACTCGCTACCTCAGAATTACAACACTACATAAAGATCATTAAGGATCATAAGCTTCCACCCATTACGGGATCATTACTTATGAAATACATGTTTAGCTGCCTGATTGAAGCAGACCGAACCAACACAAGACGTTTCGAGGAAAATGAACATTCAGCAGAATCTATTGATCATCGATCATTTTTTCAAAAGAGCTACACATTATTGTCTCAGCACTTGGCTGGGCTTGAACAAGGAGACTCTGCCAACTCACCCATAAATCAATTGCGGAGGGAGATGTCTCGCCAATGTGATGAATTTGCGCTTCGTCCGTCTGGTGTATACACCCTTTCCATACCCACAGGTGGCGGCAAAACCCTTGCCAGTATGCGTTATGCACTGAAACATGCTATAGAGCATAACAAAGAACGCATTATCTACATCGTCCCATACACAACAATCATAGAACAGAACGCCGCGGAGATACGCAATATTTTGCAAAATGATGACATGATTCTGGAGCATCATTCCAACGTTACAGATGATAAGTTTGATGATCGCCAAGAGGATGATAATGGCGAAACCTACGAGGTTCGTACCAAAAATCTCAAGCTGGCTCGTGATCATTGGGATCGCCCGATTATTTTCACAACGATGGTTCAATTTCTGAATACGTTCTATGCCAGTGGGACTCGGAATGTAAGGAGACTACATCAGCTATCTAATGCAGTCATTGTGTTTGATGAAGTGCAGTCTGTTCCTGTGAATTGTATCTCGCTTTTCAATGCGGCGCTGAACTTTCTGCATGTGATCGGGCGCTCCAGCTTGCTGCTCTGTACAGCCACTCAGCCGGGACTTGATTTTGTAAAACACAAGCTTCATTTCTCGGAAGAACCTGAGATTATTCAAGATTTGGACCACGTGGGACGCAGTTTCAAACGCGTTGAATTACATGATCTCACACAACAGTCGCCATCTGGTTGGGGTGCCGAGGAGCTTTCCTCTTTTGTACAAGATCAGATGCGGGAAGTGAACAGTGTGCTCGTCATTTTGAATACCAAAACAGCGGTTCGGAAGTTGTTTGAAACATTAAATGAAGTAGAGTGGCTGCAAGATGAGGGAGTTCAAATTGTACACTTGAGCACAAATATGTGTCCGGCACATCGGAAAGATGTTTTTTCGGGCAATGACGAGCAGGAGGGTCTGATTCAACGGTTGGGAAAAGGAGAGCGAATCATCTGTGTAAGTACACAGTTGATTGAGGCGGGCGTTAATATAAGCTTTGAATGTGTTGTACGTTCATTGGCTGGATTGGATTCGATTGCCCAAGCGGCTGGACGATGCAACCGTCATGGCAAGGATGAGCGTCGCAACGTGT
Organism: Paenibacillus sp. TC-CSREp1; assembly: GCF_050171015.1. Lineage (NCBI taxonomy): Bacteria > Bacillati > Bacillota > Bacilli > Caryophanales > Paenibacillaceae > Paenibacillus > Paenibacillus sp. TC-CSREp1. Next base: position 3,611 of record NZ_JBNOKM010000043.1, read on the forward strand.
ATATTGTTCGAGCTTCGGATGAAGTGTTAACCCATTTGCCAGATATAAAAATCGGTGCAGACAAAACAGAGCGAGTCCTTCAGGAGTTCAGAGATGATCCCGCTTCACTCGGGAATGATCTGTTGTCTTCCGCTGCGATTGCTCGTTATTTTAAATATTATTTTCATGATATTGAAGACAAGATGCATTACCCGATTAAGAAGCTTGAACAGAAAAACCTGTTTGATCTCATGGATCGTAACCGTTATTACGTCGATGCATATAAACACAAACACGCCAAGCCGCCAGAGGTGCTGAACCATTATGGCATTGCTACAGCGGAGAAGTATTTTGAGGCCATATCCAATAATGCTACGGCGGTAATTGTGCCTTATGGTGATAAAGGAAAGAGGCTGATTCTGGATTTAAATGGTGAATTGGAGCCTAACGAGTTGGGAGATCTGTTACGCGAAGCTCAACAGTATACAGTGAACATCTATGATCAGGAACTGCGGCAGTTAGAGAAAAATGGGGATGTTATACACTTGCTGCACGGTCATGTCCTTGCTCTGCGCGAACCGGCATATTCCGAACATTTCGGTGTGGAAGCAAAGGGAGAGGGCACTTGGGATATGGCAATGGTTTAAAAGGAAAAAACCGCTCTATAAGCGGATTTTTCACCAATATAAAATAACATAAATTTCAATCCACGCTTTTCAGCGACAAGTATCTTTATTCTCAATATAAATTCTATGCGACTAGAGTAATTTTATGATAACGGGATCATATATTGAAGATGTGTGTTGTTTTAAATATAAAATATCATAAGAAGGTGATTAGGGACAAAGCAAAAGAAACAATAAGTAAACACATTGCTTTTCGGGAGGGATTAATATGAAATATTATCTTAATCATTCAGATGAAGGTTCCTTCTTCCAACCAGAAACACAATTATTGGACTTGAAGTTAAACAGTATTATCAATCAAATGGAACTAAGACGTATTAAAACGTCCGATGTTCATGTTGAGGGAGATAAGTCTTTTTTTGAAGATTTAAATACTGTGTTGATTCACTTTAAAACTATGAATAATGAATTGCAAATCATAAAATCCGAAAACAGAAGACTAATACTGGAGTTGAAAAGAAAAGATTCTGCATTAGCTGATACAGTAACTTCTTCGGCTTTACAAAGACGAGATAAAAAAAACTTGCCACTGTGAGTTTTGATTTAGCAGGGAGATTCATGCCACATGGTCTCCCTGCTACATGATACAGAAAGGAGTGAGCAGAGCTGGTGAGAAATCAGATTGAATTTGAAGTTTCCGGAAATTATGCGTTATTCACTGACCCGCTCACGAAGCTTGGGGGAGAGAAATTTTCCTATCAAATTCCGACATACCAGGCACTCAAAGGCATCGTAGAGTCCGTATATTGGAAACCGACGCTGATCTGGATTGTAGACGAGGTTCGCATCATGAATCCGATTCAAACGGAATCCAAAGGCATGCGTCCAATCGAATATAGCGGGGGCAATACGCTGGCCTATTATACGTATCTAAGAGATGTTCGTTATCAGGTGAGAGCTCATTTTGAATTTAATAAACATCGTGAAGACCTGCTGCATGATCAGAACGAACACAAGCACCACAACATCGCCAAACGAGCCGTTCAGGTCGGAGGAAGAAGAGATGTTTTTCTTGGCACGCGTGAATGTCAGGGGTATGTTGAGCCTCGTACATTTGGTGAAGGTGAAGGCTTTTATGATGGTATCGGGGAGCTTGATTTTGGCACGATGCTGCACGGGATCAGCTACCCTGACGAGACGGGACATAATGAGCGTGAAGTGCGGCTGTGGAAAGCAAAAATGAAAAATGGCATTATCCGATTTGATCGTCCAGATCAATGCACATTGGTGCGCAAAGTTGGGGAAGGTTCAGCGAAAGTGTTCGATAACTCTAATATGCAGTCGGTCGATGAGTTGCATTCCGAATGGTTTGGAACTGAGGTGAGTGAATGAACTGGCTTGCGAATTTAAGCAAAACCTATGATGACCATGCCAAGGTTGTGGGACAGTTTGAAACGAAGAAGAATGGTAAAGAGTACGCCTTGATTCCGATCTCCCACACTACGCAGACAGCGCATATTGAGGTGCATTTGGATGGAACAGGAAATATCGTTAGAGCAGAAGTCGTAGATAAAAACGATGGCAGCACTATCATTCCTTGTACCGAGGCCGCTGCGAGTCGAACGAGTGCGCCAGTGCCCTATCCGCTTTTTGACAAATTAATGTACGTTGCCGGGGATTACACTTCCTACTGCGGTGAGGTGAAAGGCACTCCTCATCAGGATTATGTAGCTCAGCTTAAAGCTTGGTGCGAGTCACCTTTTAGTCATGCCAAGGTAAAGAGTGTGTTGGATTATGTGAGCAAAGGTACGTTGATTGCTGATTTAGTAGATCGGGGTGTGCTGCACACGGATAACCGTGGAAAGTTGCTAGATAAGTGGGTGGCGGGTGCAGAAGATCAGGAGAGTGAAAAACCTAAGATTTTCAATGTTATTGCTTCGGATCAAAGTGGGGCATTTGTCCGATTCCTTGTGAATATACCAGGGCAACCTGAATCAAGATTGTGGCGGGATGCATCCGTGCAGCAGTCGTTTATCCGGTTTTATGAGATGAGCTTGCAAGATAAGGATGTTTGCTTCGTTACCGGGGAGTATCTGCCAGTGGCGGATAAACATGCATCACGCATACGTCATTCCGGGGATAAGTCCAAGCTGATATCAGCGAATGATTCCAGCGGATTTACATTTCGGGGACGGTTTCGCACCAGTCGTGAAGCAGCCGCAGTCAGCTATGAGGTCTCCCAGAAAGGGCATAACGCGCTCAAATGGCTGATAGATAAACAAGGCACAACGATAGATGGCAAAGTTTTTCTGGTGTGGGGCAGTACGAATCTGAATATGCCAGAACCGCAAAAAGACAACTTTAATCTATGGGATGATGAGCAGGATGAAGTGTTTATAGATGGTGACACAACCTATAAAGAATATGCCCTACAGGTAAGAAAGGCACTAAATGGCTTTCGTTACGATGGGGAGTACCAGTCCAAGCATAAAGTAACTATTATGATTCTTGATGCTGCTACACCTGGAAGAATGTCGATTATGTATTATCAGAGAGTGGATCAGAATAAGTATCTGGATCGAATTGCAGCTTGGCACGAAAGTTGTTATTGGTTATATCGATATCGGAAAAATAAAAACGGGAAACAGGTTCGGTCTATTAGTACACCTACTCCTGAGGAGATTGCTTTTGCTGCTTATGGTCGACGTGCGAGTGACAAGATCGTGAAAGGATTAATGGAGCGAATGCTTCCATGCATTATTGATCAAAGACCTATTCCACTGGATATCATTCGTAGTGCTGTCCATCGTGCATCTAATCCTGTAGGTATAGAAGATGGAGGATGGGAAGAAACGTTAGGTATTTCATGTGCATTGGTAAGAAAACATCACGAGAGTGAGGGATTTGAAATGACGCTAAATACTGAGACGGCAGATCGTAACTATTTATTTGGAAGATTACTTGCCGTGGCTGATGTTCTCGAAGAACGTGAATTGGATCGAGAAAAAGTTCGATCGGAAGGGGCTAACAGGAGAGCGACTAATGCTATCCGATATATGAATGTCTTTTCACAGCGTCCGGAGAGAACGTGGAAAATTATTTATGAAAGTCTTCATCCACATCTGAATCGAATGGGCGGGAAGGCCTCTAATTACAACAGGCTTATACAGGAACTTAGTGATAAATTCAAGATTGAAGATTTTAATGACAGGCCTTTGTCTGGTCTGTATCTACTTGGATATTCCAGCCAGCGTAACGATTTGTACACAAGCAAAAAGGATAAAGAGATTGCTACAGCTACACCCGAAGATCACGAAGAAAACCAATCTATGGAACAAGGGGATAACTAAATGAGTACACTTGATCGCAAAATTGATTTTGCCGTTGTATTGTCTGTCCGCAATGCGAACCCGAATGGTGATCCGTTGAACGGAAATCGTCCTCGTCAGAACTACGATGGTTTAGGTGAAATTTCAGACGTGTGCATTAAGCGTAAAATCCGTAACCGTCTGTTGGATATGGGAGAATCTATCTTGGTGCAATCAGACGAGAAACGAACGGATGCCCACCGCTCTATTAAGGATCGCGTCGATGCCAATGAGCTTGTGCAGGAGCATGCCAAAGGGAAAAAAGCGAACAAAGAACTGTATGCAGATGCTGCATGCCAGTCCTGGATGGATGTACGCAGCTTCGGGCAGGTTTTTGCTTTTAGTGGAACGGACGTATCAGTTGGTATTCGTGGGCCCGTCTCCATTCATACAGCTGTAAGCTTAAATCGAATTGATATTACGAGCATGCAGATTACGAAGAGTGTGAACTCGGTGACAACGGCGAAAGACCCGGACAAAAAAGGCTCGGATACGATGGGCATGAAGCACCGTGTAGATTTTGGATTGTATGTATTTTACGGCAGTATCAACACACAACTTGCTGAGAAAACAGGTTTTACATATGAAGACGCAGAGAAAATCCGTGAGTCGCTAAGAACGTTATTTGAAAATGATACATCGTCCGCTCGCCCAGATGGAAGTATGGAGGTGCATCAGTTGTATTGGTGGGAGCATAACTCCAAATTGGGACAGTATTCATCCGCCAAAGTGCACCGTTCACTGCATATTGCATTGAAGCCGGATGTGTTGGAACCGAAGTCATACGAAGATTACGAGTATACTGTAGTGCCGTTAGAAGGCTTGGCAGTTCAGCAGTATGAAGGACTATAACGAAGAGGATTACCTATTGTTATCCGGCATTCAGCATTTTAATTTTTGTCGGAGACAATGGGCCTTGATCCATATCGAACAGCAGTGGGAAGATAATGTGCGCACGATTGAAGGAGATCATTTGCATCGTAAAGCGGACGAGCCTTTAATTCGTGAAAAACGGGGGGATAAGCTGATTGTCCGGGCATTGCTTGTGCAATCCAGATCACTTGGAATTACAGGAATCTGTGACGTAGTCGAATTTATCCGTGATCCACAAGGTGTTCCGCTGAGAGGGGAGGAAGGTTTATACCTTCCTTTTCCCGTTGAATATAAGCGAGGTAAGCCCAAACGGAATGATTCGGATCATTCCCAGTTAGTCGCACAAGTGATGTGTCTTGAAGAGATGCTTGTATGTGAGATACATCGAGCTTACTTTTATTATGATGAGATTAAACATCGAGTGGAAGTTGTCATTACCGAAGCGGATCGGGAACGAGTGCGTTCGAGCATTCAGGAGATGAGACATTATTTTGAACGAAATCATACGCCAAAAGCCAAAGCCGGGCCACACTGTCAAAGTTGCTCATTGATCAACATATGTGTGCCGGATATTTTAAATAAACGATCTGTTTCAAGTTACATCGAAAGCAGGTTGAACGAATGAAAAAGCTTCTAAATACTCTATTTGTGACGTTGCCTGACACCTACCTTGCGTTAGATGGAGAGAATGTACTTGTGAAGCAGGAAGACAAGATATTGGCTCGATATCCGCTGCACAACCTGGAGGCGATATGTGCATTTGGGTACGCGGGGGTGAGTCCTGCTTTGATGGGTGCATGTGCAACACGCAACGTCAGTCTCACTTTTATGACACGGACAGGACGTTTTCTGGCTCGGGTGATTGGAGAGGATAGGGGGAACGTAGTGCTTCGCAAGGAGCAGTATCGTATCTCGGATGATGAGACGCGCAGCGCACGGGTCGCACGAAACATGATTACAGGCAAGCTGTACAACAATAAATGGATTCTGGAACGCGCTACGCGGGATTATGCCTTACGTATCGACACAGAGCGGATGAAAAAGGTAGCAGCTTCTCTTGGGGAAACGATGAAACTGCTGCGAGAAGTAGAGCAACTGGATGTGCTGCGAGGGCTGGAGGGTTCAGCGGCTGTGCAGTATAACTCTGTATTTGATGATCTGATTCTTCAGCAAAAGGAATCCTTTTATTTTTATGGGCGAAGCAGACGTCCCCCTCTGGATAAAGTGAATGCATTGCTTTCTTTTGCGTATACGTTGCTTGCAAATGATATGAAATCAGCACTTGAATCGGTGGGACTTGATGCATATGTTGGTTTTTTGCACCGGGACCGACCTGGAAGAGCCTCATTGGCATTAGATATGATGGAGGAGCTTCGTGGTGTTTATGCGGATCGTTTTGTGCTGTCGCTCATTAATAAAAAGGTTGTAAATGATAAGGGGTTTTATATCAAAGAAAACATGGCAGTGATCATGGACGATGATACTCGCAAGAAAGTATTAAAAGCTTGGCAGGAACGTAAACAGGAGAAGATTACTCACCCGTATTTGAATGAAAAAATATCTTGGGGGCTTGTACCTTACACTCAAGCATTACTGCTTGCTAGACATATTCGTGGTGATCTGGATGAATACCCTCCATTTTTGTGGAAGTAGGTGTGAAATTTGCTTGTTCTGATTACCTATGATGTGAGCACGATGGATCGTGAAGGTCGAAGAAGATTGTCCCGAGTTGCAAAAAAATGTGTGGATCACGGTCAACGTGTGCAGAACTCTGTTTTTGAGTGTATTTTAGACGCTGCACAATTCAGACGTTTACGATATGAACTAGAGGAACTGATTGATAAGGATACAGATAGCTTGCGATTTTATAATCTCGGCGACAATTACAAAAGCAAAGTAGATCACGTGGGGGCTAAGGAAACCTATGATATGAGTGATCCGTTGATCTTGTAGCTGGTGCGAATGCCAAGCTCACATGATTTTCCCGGGGGATTCGCACCTCGAAAAGCGCTTTTTCGTGACCTTTTGGCAACAGATTTGAGTTATAATCGATATTTAGAAGGTTAGTAAAAAGGTATAAAAGCGAAGATACGTTTGTTATTTATCATTTGATATGGTATCTACGTTATTTTTCGCTGTCGCACTCCGTATGGAGTGCGTGGATTGAAATGACTTTGGTCGGCTGCGCTTTATCCCAGAAAATACGGTCGCACTCCGTATGGAGTGCGTGGATTGAAATTTCGTAAGCGACTGAATACCAGGCGGCAAGAAGTTGTCGCACTCCGTATGGAGTGCGTGGATTGAAATACAACGAGAGATTATCAGTCCGATTGAAGCAACAAGTCGCACTCCGTATGGAGTGCGTGGATTGAAATAAACATGTTGTTGACGTCATGTTTGAAGAATGGGGGTCGCACTCCGTATGGAGTGCGTGGATTGAAATAAAATCAGCAAAATAGTTAGCCATATTTTGATTATGGTCGCACTCCGTATGGAGTGCGTGGATTGAAATGTCCAGCGTAGGCTTGTAAATCCCTGATACATTGGCAAGTCGCACTCCGTATGGAGTGCGTGGATTGAAATCGCTCGAAAAAGACGATGTGACTCCGGGATATATGACGTCGCACTCCGTATGGAGTGCGTGGATTGAAATTTCTTACCTAATTACGGAATTGTGATCGAATGTGACGTCGCACTCCGTATGGAGTGCGTGGATTGAAATCGATGAAGAACAGTTTGTTCTACGCCAAAGAGTGGAGTCGCACTCCGTATGGAGTGCGTGGATTGAAATAAGGAACCGGGAGTTGAGATTGACGATATTGAAAAAGTCGCACTCCGTATGGAGTGCGTGGATTGAAATCATATCGATGCCATCGATGTCGGAGAAAACCACAAGGTCGCACTCCGTATGGAGTGCGTGGATTGAAATACCGATCTGGAGTATATCGTCATCGATGGGGACCGTCGCACTCCGTATGGAGTGCGTGGATTGAAATTCTGCTTCGATCTGATGATGATCAATAATCACAACGTCGCACTCTGTATGGAGTGCGTGGATTGAAATCATGCTGTTATGGTGTGTGATCAGGAACGGTGTTGGTCGCACTCTGTATGGAGTGCGTGGATTGAAATCATAAAGATACTGCATACTCTTTGACAACTGCAAAGTCGCACTCTGTATGGAGTGCGTGGATTGAAATTGGACAAAGAAAAAGCCCAATAATCGTGGGGATTAGTCGCACTCCGTATGGAGTGCGTGGATTGAAATGCGTTAACGAACGTGATGCGGTTATCGAAAATGCTGTCGCACTCCGTATGGAGTGCGTGGATTGAAATTGGAACAGTGATTGAGTATTCGGCATTGTTGGATCAGGTGCACTCCGTATGAAGTGTATGGATAGAAATAAGCAAATCAGTGTGAAATCCCTACCGGAAGAGGTAAGGTGGTACTCCGCATGGAGTGGGTGGACTGAAATCTATTTGGGGAGACCAGACCTGATCCGGCCCCCATTGTCGCACTCCATACGGAGTGCGTTGTTCAAACCGGTATATTTTTTCTGATCCAGGCTAGGAAGTTAGCGACATATTATCGAATATACTGAACATCGCCATAAGAACGCTGATCTGTGAACTTTACTCTGGCGAAATCCCTGTCAAGAGACTCGGAAAGGTGCTGAATAACGACATATGAATAACGATATAAAGCAACTCCTTGCTGCAATCGCTCTGGAACAGTATGTGGCAGAAGGGACGTTCCAACAATGTTTACCCGCCGATGGGAAGATTACACTGGAGCAGGCTAAAGCGCAGGCGGATGAAATATGGAGCGTAGCAAAGGAACAGTTAGAAGTCATTAGCTTTGATTACGAGGGGTACACAGTGAATCTGACCTTCCAGAGGGATGGGCTGTATTTGTTCGATAGTGTGGATATTTGGGCCGAAGAGGGAGATGGAACGAAGAAAGGTTCACCTCAGCTAGGTACACTAGCAACAATAGAGGGATGGCAGCATTTTGCGGATAACGAGGGAATGCAGATGGAGTGCTTTGATATCGGGGATGAACGGGTATATCTGCTACCGAGTGCGGTTACGTTACACTATTTGAATCGGGAAAGTAAATGGAAGCTGGTCAAGATCGCGGGAGTTTATCGAAGTGTGGAGCAAGTTAGAGACAGTTTGCAAAATATAGCTAATGCGAGCATATAGATTCACATGGATCACATGGATCAGCTAGATCAGCTGAGCGCTAACGATCTCAGGAAAGCTTATTTAGTTGATTTGCGTCCTTTTCTAATTTTAACGATTCCTAGAGCACTAGTCATGCGTTAAACCTGACATGAATAATCAGCAAAAAAAAGTGAATTTAGACTTCCAAACCATAAAAAAATC
>NZ_JBNOKM010000044.1:0-7957 GCF_050171015.1 Paenibacillus sp. TC-CSREp1
CAAGACGAATGCAAAAACGAATGAAACACCAAATGAAGTGAATACCTGGAAGCCGTCAACGAAGAAAAAAGACAAAGTTGAACCACAGGCAAATACGAACAAACCAGAGGAGAATCCGAATAAACCGAAGGATAATTCGAAAGGTACTGAGGGAACGGGTGATGTTCCTAAGGTAACAAAAGGTTATGATGTAACACCAAAGTATAGTACTTACGATGACAGACTAAAAAGAACACCAGTTAATAAAGGGGAATGGAGTGGTGAAAGAGGAGAGTCAAAATTTGTTTCAGAGAAACCTGAAGTGAAGAAATATCTAGATGAAGCGGGCGTTGATGGAGTAGAATATAAGAATGCAATGCCTGATTTTTCTCCTTTTACAAAGGCTGAGGTAAAAATTCCGAATATGACTAGTGACAGAAGAAAGAACTTTGCAATGGCTGATGAAATACTAGCTAAGGAGTGGTCGACTCCTGAGAAAAAGTGGACTGCGGGTGATGTTGCAGATTGGCGAGAGGACAATAACTATACATGGCATGAACTAAATGACCTTAAGGGTATGCAATTAGTACCAAGCAAAATTAATGGTACATATAATCATTTAGGTGGAGTTGGGGAACATAAGTGACGACATGGCTAACCTTAACCATGAACTATTTGGTGAAATTTCTTATGATTTATATTGGAGTGGACAACAGAAAATAAAAATGTTTGGAAAAGATAAAGCCATAATTTTAAGTGTTGATGGAAATGAAGAAGGCGAATTTCAAGATGTCCAAAAAGAAGCATATACCAATTTTATTGGAAATATGGACGATATCATGACTAAAGTAGAAGCGGCTATCTTTGACTATTATCAAGAAGTATACATGGATTATAGAGAAATGGTGGGAGAGGATGAAGCTGACAAGATTGCACCAATTATAGAAAATAAAGAAGAGTTAGATCATTTAATTGAACCAACTCAATTGATTATTAGAAGAGTGCGAAAAAATGGAGTTAGAAGAATTGGGTTACTTTTTAATTGTACTTGGGAAATAGAACATGGGCTTGCTGTGAAAATTGAGGATGAAGAAATCGTTGAGGTAGGCTTTCAAGATATAGTGCTATAACAGTATGAAGTACCTACCCTTTGAGGAAGGATAAAGCTTTCTCCATTCCGTTGGTACGCACATCAATGCTTTAATTTTATAATCTAAATATTCACTATTTCGATACAATTGAACAGGTTGATTATGGTCAGATACTACCATGATTGGCCTGTTTTTTTTGTTATCTTCGTAATCTGACATTTTTTCAAATTTACTTGCAACTGTAGAATAAACCGCCCCGATAGGGAAGATGAATCAATATTGGCAGGCCTCATACTACGGTAGATCAACTGGGCAGTTATGAGTATTGGGAGTCTCAAGCGCTAAGTCTCGAAGAAAAGAAGTTGGAGGCTCAAGCGTACGACGATAAGCAATGAAGAATTAGCTCAACTTATCGACGGATATAACCAACATGACGCGGCGCAAAAAGGGATGGATACGCAATTCGGTATGAATCGCAGGGGAGGTTCAGCAGGTGGCTCGGCCGGCCTGAGACCTGCTCTCACGCAGGCAAGTGGAACAACGCCTAAAGGGAAGGGCTTTGTGATAAAGTCCTGGGAAGACAGTCAGAAGATGGGGATCGTGTCTGGTGGAGGAAGTCATTGGAGCAGTAACAAGCAGAGCAAAACGGGTGAGACGGCTTCAGGGAATGGCAAGAAAGCCAGTGGTGGAACGGGGGCAAGCTCTAAACCAGTAGAAAAGCCGCCAGAGTCGAAACCGAGTTCGGGAAGTGCATCGTCTTCGAAACCGAATGCAGGGAATGCAGCGACAACGTCGAAAAATAACACGACATCCAAGACGAATCCCGAAAAAAATGAAACGCCGAATGAAGTGAATACCTGGAAGCCGTCAACGAAGAAAAAGGGCAAACGTGAACCGCAGGCCAATACGAATCCGCCTAAATCGCCTGAGACGAACAAACCAGAGGAGAATCCTAAAACAAACAAAACGAAGGATAATTCGAAAGGTACTGAGGGAACGGGTAAAGATTTACTTTCCCCTAATGGTAAATTTATAGATTCTAAGTTAGAATCGGATTATCAAAAGTATCTTGCCCGTAAAGCCAAAGAGGGTAAACGACCATGAGATCGGTTGGATTGGAAAGAGGCCAGAGATTACTGGCTGAATGATTCACCAATGGCTAGAGGTAATGCATTCAATAAAAAGTCAGTTGTGGAAGAATGGTATCCATGTAATGAAGTACATTTGAGTAACGGAAAACGTTTGGATTCATACGATCCTATAAAAGGCGAGATAGTATCAAGAAAAGCGACTGATTTAGCAGATATTGAGTTAACTACATTTGAGAATTATTTAAAGGAAATGAAGGTGAAGTACGAGCCGGGAACAATAATTAGATCAGATAAATACGCTGATTTTAAACCACCAATTGACGGTCAACCACTTAAGGGAAAACAAATACTTGCGACTAATAAGAACTTTTCAGGGATACAAGATTACATTGATTTGGCGAAGAATAAATATGGGATCGAAATCAGATTTAGGGAGGAGTAAATATGATAGATAAACATACTAAATACACTTTTGAGAAGATAAATTTTATTGAAAGGTATAAGAATCTAGCCACAAAGTATCAATTTAATGTGAGTGAAAGTTACGAAGACTATGAAAGTAACCAAGTAGTAAAAATTATTAGTGAATTAGGGTATGAGTCCTCGTTTAATAAAAAGGAAAAGTTTTTTAAGATTACAGAAACGCAGAATAATTATAAGTTTCAATATGTTATCTCCTTAAAATATGGTGTTGCTGAATTTATATGGTCTGTATGGGAAAATTCCGAACTTAGGATTGGTGGGACATGGGGAATATTAAAAGAACAACTAGATGGTCTGGAAAATGATAAAGTGAGGAAGCCGGTATTCCGTAATTACGAAGAATTGAAAGAATTATTAGCTGATGCATTTTTAATTTATGAAGATTTTAAACGAGAGTATATGCACTATTGAAAAACGATTGAGAGGTTTGTATCATGACGATGTCAATATATTACTCAGCAAAACGAAAGGAATCATTAACAGATGTCGAAAGAGACCTTATAAAGAAATTGATTTCGGAGTATTCGGTACAACAAGAAATTGAAAAGTTTAACAGTACAGGAGAAGGATACAATTGGACTGGTTTTGATGTATATGATCTGAAAGATTCGTCTGATCCGGATATTATTTTTGAAGGTTCTACACAATTACCTGATAACATGGATGATGCAATCTGGGAAGGTGTTCAGCATTGGACTGCTTTACTGTCACAAATACGATGTACTGTTTTGAATGCTGAATGGTATGTGGCAGTAGAAGATCATGTTCTCAAATGGGATGAGGAATATTTAGAATACGATTTATCCCCACCCAGTGCCGAATAAGTCGGGCGACTTATTTCAAGTAGAATTAACTAATGTAATAATACCGTATAAAAGGTTTCTCCATTCCGTTGGTACGCACATTAAATGCTTGAATTTTATAACATAAATAACGCTAATACGTTACATCGAACGGGTTGATTATGGTCAGATACCACCATGATTGACCTGTTTTTTTTGCTACGTTCTTTTTCTCATCGACTTTTGAAAAGTTACGCATTTGTAGAATAGCCGCCCCGATAAGGAAAGTGAAATAATAATCGCACATATAGGGTAGATGCCATCACTATATAAGAACAACAATTTATTGAATCCTACAGCTCCTAACTGAAGACGAATCCATCATACTCAGGCAGGTGATGGAAATGAAAGATCAGTGAGGAATCTCCCGTGAAACAGGTAGCTCAGCAGGCCTGAGACCTGCTCTCCCGCAGGCAAGTGGAACAACGTCTAAAGTGAAGAGATTTATGATAAAGTACTGGGAAGACCAGCAGAAGATGGGGATCGTGTATGGAAGTCATTGTAGCAGTAACAAGCAGAACAAAACGGGTGAGACGGCTTCAGGGAATGGCAAGAAAGCGAGTGGTGGAACGGGGGCAAGCTCTAAACCAGTAGAGAAGCCGCCAGAGTCGAAACCGAGTTCGGGAAATGCATCGTCTTCGAAACCGAGTGCAGGGGATGCAGCGACAACGTCGAAAAATAACACGACATCCAAGACGAACTCAGGACAATCTAAGCCAGCCAAAACGGGTGAGACGGCTTCAGGGAATGGCAAGAAAGCGAGTGGTGGAACGGGGGCAAGCTCTAAACCAGTAGAGAAGCCGCCAGAGTCGAAACCGAGTTCGGGAAATGCATCGTCTTCGAAACCGAGTGCAGGGGATGCAGCGACAACGTCGAAAAATAACACGACATCCAAGACGAACTCAGGACAATCTAAGCCAGCCAAAACAGGAGAGACGCCTTCGGAGAATGGCAAGAAAGCAAGTGGTGGAACGGGGGCAAGCTCTAAACCAGTAGAGAAGCCGCCAGAGTCGAAACCAGGTTCTGGAAGTGCATCGTCTTCAAAACCGAATGCAGGAAATGCAGCGACAACGTCGAAAAATAACACGACATCCAAGACGAATGCAAAAACGAATGAAACACCAAATGAAGTGAATACCTGGAAGCCGTCAACGAAGAAAAAGGGCAAACGTGAACCGCAGGCCAATACGAACAAACCAGAGGAGAATCCGAATAAACCGAAGGATAATTCGAAAGGTACTGAGGGGACGGGTAAAGATGAAGATACTCCGCCTGCTTTCAAGCAAACTGAATTTGCCAGTTCTTATGAAGCGAGACTTAATCAGACGCCCGCACCTGGAAATCCAAGAGTTGGTTTTGAAGGAATTAGAGGCGAATCTAAGTGTACTCTTAAGCCACCACCTGATCCAGAAGTGCAAATAGTGTTAGATAAAGCTGGTATTGATGGTATACAATATAAAAATGCTGTACCTGATTTTTCACCTGTTGCAAAAGCACAAGTAGAAATCAAATATATGCTAGGTGGCAAAGGAACTTATGGAGGAAAAGCCAGAACGTATAATTTTGCACAGGCGGATAAGAAGTTAGCTGAGCAACTTAATGATTCTCCAGACTTAGCAAGTCAATTTGGAATGGAGCCTGGTAGAATTACTGCAAAAGATATAGAAAAATATAGGGATAAAAACAAATTAACATGGCACGAATTAAATGATGTTAGTACAATGCAACTTGTCCCAACAAAGATAAACAGTACATTTGGACATCTTGGTGGTGTTGGGGAAGTAAATGCGGGTGCATTTGAACCTGGGGGCTTTGCAAAAAAATAATAGGGGAGATTTTAAATGAAAATTAATGATGCGGTTTTTGGCGAGCTCGAATTTGATTATGTTTGGACTAGGGACACCACTATTAATTTTCTTGGAAGGGAAGTAGAAATATCACTCATTGTTAAAGGTGATGAGGACGGTAGATTTGATGAAGAACAGTATTTAGCGTATAAAGCATTAATGAAAAATTGGAATCAATTGCAGCAAAGTTTCTTGCAGCCAATATTAGAATATTATCAACAAAAGCGATATGAGCTAGGTTATGATATTACTTTTCATGAGGGTTATCCTTTAGTGGAAACAACCGACCAGATTAATGATTTGATTACTTTGGATGGAATTGTCGTTCCGTACGGTGAAATTAGAGAAGGCAGAGATATGGGTGTTCTTTTTAATTGTTCATGGGATGTTGAAAACGGATTAGGACTTCGCTTATTAAATGAAGAGGTAACTGAAGTGGGTTATCAAGATGTTGTTATTTAGACATAAGGGGAATTTAACCTTCTAAATCAGATAATGGTTTTTTAACAAGTTAATGTAAAAAACACGATCTTACCAATAAGAGAGAACTATACAACCAACAATGCCACAACACGAGCTAGCCGTCGGTGTTGTGGTCTTTTCATTTTCTAAACGAATAAGCGATAGTTTTTCAAAAAAAGCATCCCCAGTTCCGAATGAGTGGAAACCAGTAGAGAAGCCGCCAGAGTCGAAACCGGGTTCGGGAAGTGCATCGTCTTCAAAACCGAATGCAGGGAATGTAGCAACAACGTCGAAAAATAACAAGACATCCAAGACGAATGCAAAAACGAATGAAACACCAAATGAAGTGAATACCTGGAAGCCGTCAACGAAGAAAAAAGACAAACGTGAACCGCAGGCCAATACGAAGCCGCCTAAATCGCCTGAGACGAATAAACCAGAAGAGAATCCGAATAAACCGAAGGATAATTCGAAAGGAACTGAGGGTAAGGGTAACCCCAATGTAAGTACTGAAAAAGTATTTCCCACAAGAAGGATTGATCTGAATAAAGAAACACATATTCTTGATAGGGTAAGTGAGTTGAGAGGTAAGCTTTCTAATAGGCTTAAAGATGAGCTGAATTTCGCATATTCTGAAGTAGAAATTACAGGGATTGACAAAAAGGAATTCTATGCACATAGTAGCTTAAATGGTGACAACAAGGCAAAGGATTATGCTAATTTTTCGTTAAAGCCATCAAAACCAAAGTATGAAGCAACACTTGCACCAGATAGAGGCGGAAATATAAGATTAAGAGATAACGATACGGAGTATAAAATACTCAATGATTTAGCCGCAAGATTGGATAAATTGCCTGACCCTTCAAAGGCTAGTGGAAAAATAAAATTATTTACCGAGTTAGATACGTGTGCAAGCTGTAGTAGAGTTATTAGAAGGTTCAGTAAATATTATCCAAATATAGATATTGAAGTGATTCATAACGGAAACGAATTAGTAAACTAGATTATTCCAAAGAATTCATAAAGGGGACACAAAAAAATATGAAACGAAATTATGAGGCATTATTTGGAGCGTTTTATGAAAGATATTTTGATTTCAAGACTGAGGGAATGAGTGATGCTGAAGCGCTTGTCTGCACATCTGAGGCATACCTCGGTGTACAAAAAAGAGGTGAAATGGAGAACGCGGTGGTTGTTATTGCAGCAGGAAGGATTTATTTGACACATTCTAAGATTTTTATAAATTCAAAAGAAAAGATAGTTAATCAGCTGAGGGACTTAGATTTAGAAAAGTTGCAACTTGAAACAACCTCTGATGAGTATCAAGACATATTAGAACGAAGAGATATGGTACTTGATGGGATAGAAAGCATTCCTGTTGACCATAGTCCATATACACGTTGGTATTATAATGAAATGGAAAAAGAAGTAAAAAACTACTTCATGAAAATTATTGAGAAAACAAAAGATGCGAGTGGGGTAATTGAGAAAATAGAGGAAAGGTTTGATCGTGAATGTAGGAGTACTCTGAGTGAGAATATTGTTGTTAAAACAACACTTGCTGAACTACTTATTAGACATAAAATTAAACCAGAGAATGAATTTTTGAGTTTAAAATTTGAATTAGAGCGCTTTGATATGAGTGAAATAGGTGAACAATTAACGGAATTAGAAAAGTTTGATCTTTCTATCCGAATTAAGGAAGTGTTAAGTCGAATTTAAAAGTTTATGTCTGTTGAGTATCTAATTTATGTAATTTCTATCAGTAAAGAATCGAACATGAGAAATAAACTTGTTGCGCAACATTTTATGGGGAATAGTTCGGTAAGAAACAAGCGAAATAAATGAAAGTCCTACATTTTGGGTTACGCTTTTAAAAAAATGTTCAGCGTTTGAAGGGGGAGAATGATTTTACCGAGGGTGTAGTTCTTTTTTGAGCATTTCATTTAGTTGTTTACGCGTGAATTCAAACAATCAGACTAACATTCAAAAGCTCTTTTCCACTTTATTTATGAGTTGGAGAGAGCTTTTGTATTTAGAAAATAACTAATAGTTGCTTGGTGGAGAAGGTCACTCTGTCCACACCCGCGGCTGCGGATGCAGCAGTGACCCAAGCTTCGATGACAAGCCCGAAGGATGTATCCTTGGTTGGAGCAGCGCTG
>NZ_JBNOKM010000045.1:0-1970 GCF_050171015.1 Paenibacillus sp. TC-CSREp1
AAATACTTCTTTTCTTCGAGACTTAGCGCTTGAGACTCCCAATACTCATAACTGCCCAGTTGATCTACCGTGAGATGGGGCCTGCTAATATAGATCCATCTTCCCTATTGAGGCGGCTTATTCTACAGTTGCAAGTAAATTTGAAAAAATGTCAGATTACGAAGATAACAAAAAAACAGGTCAATCATGGTAGAATCTTACCATAATCAACCTGTTCAATTGTATCGGAATAGTGTTATTTAGGTTATAAAATTAAAGCATTGATGTGCGTACAACCGAAACGAAACGGAGAAATCCTTATACGGGTATTACATTGGTTAAATTTACTTGAAATCAGCCGCCAGATTTATTTGGCACTGGGTGGGAATTCGCTCTTCAAAGCTACACATCGTTAATTTCGTTATTATAGATCAATATTAGCTCACGTTTAAATTCTTCATACATGTGTAGCGCTTCACTCAATATTTCTTTTAACTCTGCATAATTTCTAAAGACCGGAGACCGTACACTTTCTTCAGACCCATCCAGCAATTCCTTCAATACATCCCAAGGGCTGCCTAACTGCAACTCTTCCTCTCTCCATACAGCCCAAATAAATTCTAATACACTATGGTTGAGTGAAATATTAAACTGGAATTTATACCCATCTACACTCTCAACTAATTTAAAAAACTTCTCTTTTTTATTGAAAGTTACCTTATATCCCAATTCATCAAAAATACCCAAAACAGTAGAGTTGTCAACCTCACTTAGTTTTTCTTTAAAATCAAACGCATAGTTTTTAGATAAGTTAATGTACCTATCAATAAAATGAACTTTCTCCAAAGTAATTTTAATCTCTTGTTTTAATTGCATAAATTATTCCTCCCTAAAACGTATTTCAATATCGTATTTGTTTTTTGCTAAATTAACATATGTTTGAATTTCATCAAATTTTTTATTGGATGCTGGAATTTCAAGTATCTGTTTACCAGTGAGTGGCTGACCATCTAAATCCGGATATTTATTCGATCTGATTGTTGTCCCTGCTGGATATTTATTTTTCAACTCTTTCAAGTAACCTTCAAAGGTAGATATATCTATTGACTCTAAATCAGTTGCTTTCCTCGATACGATCTCCCCTTTGATAGGATTGTAAGAATCAAGACGCTTACCGTTACTTAAATGTATTTCATTATAACGATACCATTTTTCTTCGACTGATTTAGCATTAAACGCGTTACCTCTTGCCATGGGCGAATCATTTAGCCAATATTCCCTTTCTTCTTTCCAATCTAACCGATCTCGTGGTGGTTTACCCGCTTTGGCTTTACGGGCAAGATACTTTTGATAATCCGATTCTAACTTAGAATCTATAAATTTACCATTAGGGGAAAGTAAATCTTTACCCGTTCCCTCAGTACCTTTCGAATTATCCTTCGGTTTATTCGCATTCTCCTCCGGTTTGTTCGTCTCAGGCGATTTAGGCGGCTTCGTATTGGCCTGCGGTTCACCTTTGTCTTTTTTCTTCGTTGACGGCTTCCAGGTATTCACCTCATTCGGCGTTTCATTTTTTTCTGGATTCGTCTTGGATGTCGTGTTATTTTTCGACGTTGTTGCTACATTCCCTGCATTCGGTTTTGAAGACGATGCACTTCCCGAACCTGGTTTCGACTCCGGCGGCTTCTCTACTGGTTTAGAGCTTGCCCCCGTTCCACCACTGGCTTTCTTGCCATTCCCTGAAGCCGTCTCACCCGTTTTGTTCTGCTTGTTACTGCTCCAATGACTTCCAGACACGATCCCCATCTTCTGACTGTCTTCCCAGGACTTTATCATAAAGCTCTTCACTTTAGGCATGACGAACGATGGAGTCTGACTCGTGTTCCCTTTAGGCGTTGTTCCACTTGCCTGCGGGAGAGCAGGTCTCAGGCCGGCCGAGCCACCTGCTGAACCTCCCCTGCGATTCATACCGAATTGCGTATCCATCCCTT
>NZ_JBNOKM010000046.1:0-1899 GCF_050171015.1 Paenibacillus sp. TC-CSREp1
GCGAAAAGTGTTAAGCCTCATGCTCTGCCTAAATCCGGTTATGGCGGCGTAAGCGAGTAAACCATTACAACCAGGGACAAAGATGTTTTTCTTTGTCCTTGGGTTAATATTCGGGGTTGATCACGATGAGAACGTTTATAAAAAGATGCATTTTACTTCTTTTACTCTTGGGTATGGTTCCTGCAGCGATATTTACGGGTTGGAGAAATGTTTTAAGCGAATCCGAGAAACCTTCTACGCCCACTCATCAGGAAGCGTTTCAGACTCGTTTTGAAGAGTTCTCCAGACCTGCACCTTCTAAAAATTCCTCTTTTAAACCGGTTCGGATTTGCATTCCTGCTGTCCGTCTCAGCGCAAAGGTTGTTCCGGTTGGTATACAGCCGGATGGAAGGCTTGGTGTGCCCAAATCGAGTGAAGTGGCAGGCTTCTATGAAGACGGTATAAAGCCAGGTGAACCAGGCAATGCACTCATCGCGGGACATGTAGATGATTATAAAGGTCCAGGCATCTTTTACCCTTTAAAGAAGGTCAAGCCGGGTTCGTTCGTA
The DNA here is from genome assembly GCF_050171015.1 of Paenibacillus sp. TC-CSREp1. NCBI lineage: Bacteria > Bacillati > Bacillota > Bacilli > Caryophanales > Paenibacillaceae > Paenibacillus > Paenibacillus sp. TC-CSREp1. The sequence continues at coordinate 549 of NZ_JBNOKM010000046.1, forward strand.
CTTTTGTTCGATGCCAAGAACGATGTTCTGGTCTATCGTGTCGAGCAAAATGAGTCCTATGTTACCCAGGATGCGCCTCTTGACCGGATCTTCGGAGATACCAACGAATACCGCCTGAATCTCATTACGTGTACGGGCATCTATAATCGGAACAAAAAAGAGCACGAGCAGCGCCTGGTTGTCTATACACAACTGGTTCAATAAGTGGAATACAGAAAGAAAAGGAGAACCTAATGCCAGCACGTCAGCTTCTATTCAGAATTTTTGTATTGTTCACGGTCTTCCTTGCTTGTACGTCTTCACCTGCACCGGTTTTAGCTGTGAAACTGAAACCTGCAGACGTGTCCAGAGGAGAAATCGAACTATTTTTAAACGAGTTATTTGAAGAACGTTCCCGTCATTTGGTACATCCGAACCGTCCACAAGAGAAGTATTATGATATAAGCTCAAAAGCGGGCAGACATGCGCTCGCTATGCAACACAATCGAGCAGCTTATTTGCAGGCCTGGGCAGCTAAACGGCAAATGAGGATTACTGACTGCAAATCGAGTCTGCGCATAAGAGGTTTCAAGGTCCAAGGCGATCAAATCCAACTGACATTCGGACATTCGCAAAAAATTACGTACGCCTATCCAGACCAGCCTTCTCAGGAGCAGTGGTTTGGTCTAGGCACCTGGCATGTGATGACATTGAAGAAGCAAAAACACGGTTGGAACGTTTCCAAGGAGTGGTTTCTTGACCCCCTTGAGGAAAATCCGAATAAAATCCCGGATGGATCACCGCCGCTTCCCTCCTCTCCGCGTCCTGCTGCAGCAGGACAGCGTTATGATCGTCAGCGCGCCGTAGCGTATGCGAACAAATATGCCGGCCTGGCCTGGGGAGCCGGTAACGAGGGAAAGTATAACGGAAAGTACAAAAACTACAACCATTTAGGCGGGGATTGTACCAATTTTGCCTCTCAGGTTTTGGGTGACCCTCAGGAAGGTGGTGGTCTTTCCATGAGAGGTCCATGGAGATATCATTATCGAAGCGGTGGCACGCGAACATGGGTACAGACCGATGCGTTCAAGCACTTCCTCTTACATAGTGGTTATGCTCAACGCATCGCTTCAGGCCACTACGAGGATTTGATTCAATCGACAGACAAGCATCCACAAAGCCCTTTCCAGGAGCTTGCTTCAGGTGATTTGATTGCTCACGTTATGCACAATGATGTGGACCATTTTTCCATCGTTACCGGCTTTGATATGCGGGGGTATCCCCTTGTCAATTCTCATACTGCTGACCGCTACAAAGCACCTTTTGATCTGGGCTGGGATAATAAGACTCAGTATATGCTCATTCACATTAA
>NZ_JBNOKM010000047.1:0-1370 GCF_050171015.1 Paenibacillus sp. TC-CSREp1
AAGGCTGAGCTGTGATGGGGAGTGAAAATTACAGTAGCGAAGGTCATGATCTCACACTGCCAAGAAAAGCCTCTAGCCAGATGAAGGTGCCCGTACCGCAAACCGACACAGGTAGGCGAGAAGAGAATTCTAAGGCGCGCGGAAGAACTCTCGTTAAGGAACTCGGCAAAATGACCCCGTAACTTCGGGAGAAGGGGTGCCCCGGTAGTGTGAATAGCACGAGGGGGCCGCAGTGAAAAGGCCCAAGCGACTGTTTAGCAAAAACACAGGTCTGTGCGAAGCCGTAAGGCGAAGTATACGGGCTGACGCCTGCCCGGTGCTGGAAGGTTAAGGGGAGTGGTTAGGAGTAATCCGAAGCTGTGAACCGAAGCCCCAGTAAACGGCGGCCGTAACTATAACGGTCCTAAGGTAGCGAAATTCCTTGTCAGGTAAATTCTGACCCGCACGAATGGCGTAACGACTTGGGCGCTGTCTCAACGAGAGATCCGGTGAAATTTTAATACCTGTGAAGATGCAGGTTACCCGCGACAAGACGGAAAGACCCCATGGAGCTTTACTGCAGCTTGATATTGAATTTGGGTACGATCTGTACAGGATAGGTGGGAGCCTTTGAAGCGTGAGCGCCAGCTTGCGTGGAGGCACCGTTGGGATACCACCCTGATCGTATCTAGGTTCTAACCTGGTGCCCTGATCGGGTACGGGGACAGTGTCAGGTGGGCAGTTTGACTGGGGCGGTCGCCTCCTAAAGAGTAACGGAGGCGCCCAAAGGTTCCCTCAGAATGGTTGGAAATCATTCGAAGAGTGCAAAGGCATAAGGGAGCTTGACTGCGAGACCTACAAGTCGAGCAGGGACGAAAGTCGGGCTTAGTGATCCGGTGGTACCGCATGGAAGGGCCATCGCTCAACGGATAAAAGCTACCCTGGGGATAACAGGCTTATCTCCCCCAAGAGTCCACATCGACGGGGAGGTTTGGCACCTCGATGTCGGCTCATCGCATCCTGGGGCTGAAGTAGGTCCCAAGGGTTGGGCTGTTCGCCCATTAAAGCGGTACGCGAGCTGGGTTCAGAACGTCGTGAGACAGTTCGGTCCCTATCTGTCGTGGGCGTAGGAAATTTGAGAGGAGCTGTCCTTAGTACGAGAGGACCGGGATGGACGTACCGCTGGTGTACCAGTTGTTCCGCCAGGAGCACCGCTGGGTAGCTATGTACGGACGGGATAAGCGCTGAAAGCATCTAAGCGTGAAGCCCCCCTCAAGATGAGATTTCCCAGTATGTAAGACCCCTTGAAGACGACGAGGTAGATAGGCTGGGGGTGGAAGTGCAGCAATGCATGGAGCTGACCAGTACTAATCGGTCGAGGGCTTATCCAA
>NZ_JBNOKM010000049.1:0-1334 GCF_050171015.1 Paenibacillus sp. TC-CSREp1
CAAACCATAAAAAAATCCCCTAATGTAAAAGTGTGGCACATGTTATCCACGACTCTCACAAAAGGAGATCACCCATGGATAACTTACCGAATTTATCGACCGTTTGTCAATGCTTAAATCAATTAGAATTGCAAGGTTTCCGATCTTTGCTGGACGATCATCGCGCGAAAAAGCTTTTTACAGGCAACACTATTCAGTTGCTTGTCGCTGGTCAACTACTGGGCGCCACATCGTATGACATGATCACCGAGCAGTTGCAGGCTCACGAGCCATTGCAGGCGATGACCGGACTTGCCTCTGTTAGTCCGTCCGCATTGTCCCGGAAAACCAACGGACTATGCACAGATACCCTCCAAGCGTTGTTCCTGAAATTAGTCGCTGCGATTCAGCAACAGCAGCCAGATCAGACGGCAAGTTTGCCCGCCGGGAAGAAGCTGCGTTTAGTCGATGCGACAGAACTCACGTTGCCCGTGCAGCGGGCAAGTTGGGCCAACTATTCCAAGAACAAACACGGCGTTAAAATGCATACGCGTGTCGTCGTGGCCCATCCGGAGAAATGGGTCTATCCCGATCGCATCATCGCAAGCACCGTTGATGTGAACGAGACGGAATTGTCGCTTGAACTGGTAACCGACCCGGATGCGATTCACGTCATGGATCGAGGCTACCAAAAGCATGGACATTTTGAACAGTGGGAGCAGCAAAACCTTCGTTTCATCACACGAGTCCGGGAGAATACGCGGTTCGAAGTGACGCGAGACTTTCGGGTCCCCAAGAAGGATCAGGACGTTATCCTCTCGGATCGAAAGGTCATTCTCCATAAATGTCGTTCTCGCTTGCGACTTCTCATTTTTCGGGATGACCAGGGGAAAGAGTATTACTTAATTACGAACTGCTTTGACGTTCCTGCGGCAGACCTGGCTCAGATGTACAAGTATCGCTGGCTGATTGAACTTTTTTTCAAATGGATCAAGCAGCATTTGCGATTCGTAAAGGTAATTAGCTACTCTCCCCAAGGCATTTGGAACCAGTTGTATCTCGTGCTCATTGCCTATGCCCTTTGTACGCTCGTGCGTCTGCAGACAGCGACGACTAAAACGACTTGGGACATCCTGAAACTCATCCGTATTTACGCCTATCATCCTTGGTGGACGATGGAAAAAGCTTTAGCACGAAAGCCAACGCGAACCTCCAAAGGGAGACAGCGCTCGCCGGATCGAAATAAGATACCGATCAAACGAAAAGTCATCATTCGATAAATCAACCTTTATAATTACCATTTAAAGGAAAACATATGCCATTACATACGGGAGTCTTCCCTTATTTTCTATAGT
>NZ_JBNOKM010000050.1:0-1064 GCF_050171015.1 Paenibacillus sp. TC-CSREp1
TGGGGCCATAGCTCAGCTGGGAGAGCGCCTGCCTTGCAAGCAGGAGGTCAGCGGTTCGATCCCGCTTGGCTCCACCAACAAGATTTTACAAGCTTGTTCTTTGAAAACTAGATATCGAAACGAAACAAACGCGAATTAGAACATTCCTTTTTAGCTGAACTTGTGTTGAACAAGTTTCAATAAAAACGGTAGTGAAATTGCAGTTGCGATGGTATCGGGTGGGAGCGACTTTTGGCTTTGCGAAGCAAAACAAGGGAAGCGAGCGACCGAAACCGGAGCAATATGGTTAAGCTACTAAGAGCACACGGAGGATGCCTAGGCGCTAGGAGCCGATGAAGGACGTGGCGAACAACGATACTGCCTCGGGGAGCTGTAAGCAAGCTTTGATCCGGGGATGTCCGAATGGGGAAACCCAGCTGGGGTAATATCCAGTTACTCACAACTGAATACATAGGTTGTGTAGAGGCATACCAGGGGAACTGAAACATCTAAGTACCCTGAGGAAGAGAAAACAATAGTGATTCCGTCAGTAGCGGCGAGCGAACGCGGAGAAGCCCAAACCAGAGAGCTTGCTCTTTGGGGTTGTGGGACGTCTCACATGGAGTTACAAAGGAGCCGGTTAAACGAAGAGGTCTGGAAAGGCCCGCCAAAGAAGGTAAAAGCCCTGTAGTTGAAAGTCTGTTCCCTCCGAGACGGATCCCGAGTAGTGCGGGGCACGTGAAACCCCGTATGAATCCGGCAGGACCATCTGCCAAGGCTAAATACTTCCTAGCGACCGATAGTGAAGCAGTACCGTGAGGGAAAGGTGAAAAGCACCCCGGAAGGGGAGTGAAATAGAACCTGAAACCGTGTGCTTACAAAAAGTCAGAGCCCGTTTTAGGGGTGATGGCGTGCCTTTTGTAGAATGAACCGGCGAGTTACGTTCCCGTGCAAGGTTAAGGTGAAGAGCCGGAGCCGCAGCGAAAGCGAGTCTGAATAGGGCGATGTAGTACGTGGACGTAGACCCGAAACCGGGTGATCTACCCCTGTCCAGGGTGAAGGTGCGGTAACACGCACTGGAGGCC
>NZ_JBNOKM010000051.1:0-515 GCF_050171015.1 Paenibacillus sp. TC-CSREp1
GAAAACATGGGTCAATTCGAGCGTACATTGATCATTGCAGATGAAGACAGCTTTGTTCACTATGTAGAGGGCTGTACAGCTCCGATCTACAGCACGAACTCCCTGCATAGTGCAGTGGTTGAGATCATCTGTAAGAAAAATGCCCGCGTTCGTTACACAACGATCCAAAACTGGGCACCTAACATCTACAACCTTGTAACCAAACGTGCGGTTGCAGAAGAGAATGCAACGATGGAATGGGTCGATGGCAACATCGGTTCCAAACTGACGATGAAATATCCAGCGGTTGTACTGAAAGGCCGTGGAGCAAAAGGTTCCGTTCTGTCCATCGCTGTTGCAGGTAAAAACCAGCATCAGGATGCAGGAGCGAAAATGATTCACCTTGCTCCAGATACAACATCGACAATCGTATCCAAATCGATCAGTAAGCATGGTGGTAAAGTAACGTACCGTGGTTTGGCTTCCTTCGGACGCCAGGCAGAGGGCGCGAAATCCAACATCAAATGTGACACACT
>NZ_JBNOKM010000052.1:0-514 GCF_050171015.1 Paenibacillus sp. TC-CSREp1
AGTACGTGGACGTAGACCCGAAACCGGGTGATCTACCCCTGTCCAGGGTGAAGGTGCGGTAACACGCACTGGAGGCCCGAACCCACGCACGTTGAAAAGTGCGGGGATGAGGTGGGGGTAGCGGAGAAATTCCAATCGAACTCGGAGATAGCTGGTTCTCCCCGAAATAGCTTTAGGGCTAGCCTCGGAATATAGAGTCGTGGAGGTAGAGCACTGATTGGGTGCGGGGCCCGCAAGGGTTACCAAGCTCAGTCAAACTCCGAATGCCATAGACTTACGTCCGGGAGTCAGACAGTGAGTGCTAAGATCCATTGTCAAAAGGGAAACAGCCCAGACCATCAGCTAAGGTCCCCAAGTGTGTGTTAAGTGGGAAAGGATGTGGAGTTGCACAGACAACCAGGATGTTGGCTTAGAAGCAGCCACCATTGAAAGAGTGCGTAATAGCTCACTGGTCGAGTGACTCTGCGCCGAAAATGTAACGGGGCTAAACACACCACCGAAGCTATGGCTTGAT